>JAGXNR010000005.1 GCA_019894875.1 Promethearchaeota archaeon
GCCAAGCCCGAGGTAGAATCTGCCGCATAGGCGTAATCTCCGCTCACGTAAATATCACGTGCACTTCCGGTCGTGTTTTTATAGACGGGCGTTCCTGGGTTTGTCGGGTCGGAAATGTCAATAACTGCCAAGCCAGAGGTATCATCCGCCACATACGCGTAATCTCCGCTCACGTAAATACCACGTGCACTTCCGGTCGTGTTTTCATAGAAGGGCGTTCCCGGGTTTGTCGGGTCGGAAATATCGATGACCGCCAAGCCCGAGGTAGAATCTGCCACATAGACGTAATCTCCGCTCACGTAAACATCGCATGCAGATCCGGTCGTGTCTTCGTAGACGGGCATTCCCAGGTTTGTCGGATCGGAAATATTAATGACCGCCAAGCCTGAGGTAGAATCTGCCACATAGACGTAGTCTCCACTCACGTAAACTCCAAATGCCTCTCCAGTCGTGTCTTCGTAGATGGGCATTCCCGGGTTTGTCGGGTCGGAAATATTAATGACCGCCAAGCCCGAGGTAAAATCTGCCATATAGAGGTAATCTCCGCTCACATAAACTCCACATGCCTTTCCGGTCGTGGTTTCGTAATAAACAGAAGATTCTTTGGGGGGCTGGGGAGTAATAACCTCTTTGGTATTCTTTTCGTCAAAGGAAACTTCATTAATTCCCTGATTACTCGCTAATAAATTTGGAATTATGATTAACACTGAAATCAACACTATAATCAGCTTTAATTTTGCATTATTATTATTCACGATTTTTAACCACTCTCTAGATTTTTTTAAAATCAGGACTTATCATTAAATTCTTTAGTTCAGATCTTTTTTCCTTACTTTTCATCTTTCTCCAAAGTAAGATCATTTCGAATACTCCACTCCCTTTAACGGAGAAATTTGGTATAGTCTTTCTATTGTCCTTATTATTATTTTCATAAGGAAAACATTTGTTTTGTTGTAATAAGAAGCTGAAACACAAGAGTAATAGAAACAATATGATGCCAATTTTGATTCCTGCTTGGGCACTTTTTGCTGAAAACCTTTTGATTCTCGAAATAATGGGTAAGAACAATAAGGACATACATTCCATTCGGGTTGTACGGGCTTTCCACATTCTCCACAGAAGTTTGTCATAATTATCACATCTTTCTATAACGAAATTAGATGAATTCTAACAAATTAAAAGATAAACATTTGATAAAGGATTTTTTATTGATGATTATTATAATACATTTTTAGGTAATAAAACTATCTTACGTTAAATCTTAAAATATAAGAAAGAAAAAGGGTAAAAATATATACATATAGAAGTTGTCTCTTTCGAGATTATAGTTGAAATTACTTTTTAATACAAAATTGTAATATTTAAATAAAAACTAATCATTAATATCATTATTAAATATAATTCGAAATCCTAAAGAATTGAATAAGTATGAGGAAATACATGAAGTTACCCATTCTCCTCAATAAAGAAGAAAAGAATTTTGATAGATCCTTCAATGTCTTAGCTAATGATATTAAAGATTTTGAAGGCAGTTCTTGCATAAAAATTTCGAATTTCAACTCCTACATCTTTTCCATGCTTGTATTGTTTTTTGCAATTATCACCAAAAAGATAGGAAAAGATCCAATGCTTAGATTAATAAAAAGCAGTGAAAGGACTCAAAAAATTACCCTTAAAGCAAAATTAAATGACTTTTTAGAAAGAAAATTTTCAAATTTTTTTTTGCCTGATGAAATATTTAATGGGGAAGAAATAAATTTTGAAGCTTTCGTAAACGAGTTATTAATCCTTACTTAAATTCTCATGCACCGAAGATTAAAATATCTTAGTCAAATAGTCCCCCAACTCGTATTATTAACAAACAAAGAAAACTATGATGGATTTAATAAATAAATCCTTAAAGGAATAAGTAAAAAGAAGAATCCTATCCTAAATTTGTTAAAAAGCCTTCTATTTCTTGCTTAGAATTTTAGTAAATTAATCTTAGACATTAAATTTTCTTCTTCTCAATACAATTAGAGATATGATACCACACACCCCGCAAAGTGTGAATAGATTGTATCCGGGTATTCCAGGGGTTGTTGTATCGGGAGACTTTTTAACTACTATAACTAAGCTTGTTCCAATGCTTCCTGTACTATCCTTTATATAGAATTGAATGGTTATAAACCCATCTAAAGCATTATCCCATGCCGTTAAATTAATAGTTCCTCCTAGTTCGATTATTGTATAATTATGTATCCCATTATCGATAGTATACCAAATCGTATAAATTCCAATACCTTGAATTGAGATCTCGAATTCGGGGGACATTGTGCCAAAAGTAGTATTTTCACTTGGACTCATGATTGAAATTTTTGGACAGGGGAGATTAACTAAAGGAAAATTGTCTTGATTACCTGTTGTTCCTGAAATATTATATGGTGTATCTCCAATACCATCAAAATTCAAGTCTGTGCCATTGTAATCGTCCCAATAATTACCGATCATCCCATTATCCCAAAAATTTAGTGTCTCTTCATCGTAAGCGTGAAAGGTATTATTTATGAATACATTCCTATAAACAAGATTTCTCTCAGCCAAAAGGTAAAAATAAAGTCCGTATTCATTATCTTGAAAGAGGTTATTTAAAAATAAGTCATCATTACAAGCTGATTTGATCCCAACATGACTATTATTAATAAATTCATTATTTGTGAAATTGTTATTTTCACAACCCCATAATGCCCAAATCCCCATCATATTATTTAGAAACGAACTTTTCGAGAAAGTGTTATTATAACATTCAAATAAACCTATCCCATACGTGAGGTTTGTTAGTGTCAAATTATGAATTTGAAGGTTAAAACAATAACCTAAAAGAAGTCCGAGTCCTGAACCTGAAATTTTTAAATTATCAATTTTGCTATTGTTACAGTTTGCAAGTAATATTTGCCCTGCATTGACAAAATCTTCCGAGTTTAAGTAAGTTTCATTTGCATAATAGTAAATAGGCTTATTATTGACAGTATTTGAGGTATCTATATCATATGAGATCATTTCCTCGAATTCAGGACCTAAAGTAATTCCATTTCCCGTAATTGAATTAAGGGAAAGTGTATGAGATCTTCCATATAAATATATTCCTGCTAGAAAATTTATAAGAGTATTGTTAAAAATGAAACAATCATGAGAATCACTCCCTTCAATTATGATACCATGTTCAAAACCATCTTTGACAAGGTTTGATGTTATCCTATTTCTACTTCCGTTTAGAATTTTAATCCCCGTGCTGGAATCCCAAATAAAATTATTATTGATTGAATTATTATTGGAATGACTCAAGAAGATTGCCACCTCCCAATCCCAAGAACTAATATTATTGCCATTAATAATAGAATTGTTTGTGTTTGATAATGCAATACCAATTCTACTGAAGAGAGAGCAATTCTCAATCTGGAAATAGACATTAGAATTCCTTATTTCGATTGCAGGATCAAATGAACTTATATTCATCCATATATTTTTTAACGCATACGGGTCGTTCCAAGTACCTGAACCAGAACACCAATCATTATCATTAGCGGTTTTACTCCAATTTTTTGATGGATCTGAATCATCAATGAGAATCGGATCTGTTAAATTCCAAGATCCTGCAGTCATTAAATTTTGTTCCTTCCTTCCTAATTCATCCTTATAGAGAACTTGGTCTTCAAAAAGCCAAATCGTGAAGATTGTTGAGGAAACTAAGATAACAAGCGTGAGAAAACTAACAACATATAATAATTTAGTTTTCTTCATTTTTTTCCATTTGAGTTTTTGTCTTGAAAGAATTAAATCTAGCTAGGTATACTTATATTTATTTTTTTTCAATTTTACTTTCAAAGCAATTTATTATTGAAATATTTTTTTAGTAATAAATTGTTCATGAAGTTCACTACTCCTAATGAAAACATCTAAATCAATGGGAAAAACAAGGATTCATTCTAAAAGAAAGACTCACCAATCTGGAATTAGGGAGTTAAAAATAAATAAATTTTGAAGCTTTCTTATTCCTTACTAAAATTCACTAAAAATTATTAACAAACAAAGAGAAATATAATGGTTCAGTAAATAAATTCTAAAATGAATAAGTAAAAAGAAGAAGCTTATCCTAAATTTGCTAAAAAGCCCTCTATTTCTTCTTTAGAAGCTATATGAAATTGTTTGGTTTCTCCCTTGATATAAGCTAATCGTACATTCTCTTTTGTTGCTTCCTCATCAATTGAATCCTTAAGAGCTTTTAACGCCAAATTTATTACCTCTTCAAAAGGAGAGTCTTTTGTACAATAAAACTTAGACTTTCAATTTTTTTTATAGATTTATAAATACAAAAACATACATTATATGTGAAAAAAAAGAGGTTAATATAAATTTGAAAAGAAATGAACATTTAGAATTGAAGATGAATACTAGAGAAATTTCCAATAAATTACACAGGTGTTATTCAACTGATAATTCTGTGTTTCTCTTCTAAGGTTATAATAAGGGCAATGAATAAAGAGCTAAATATAAGATAGATGTTATATCCCGGAATTGATGGGGGTGATGGAATTCTCTTAATAATGGTAACACTCTCAATTCCGATATTTCCTACGATATCTTGGGCATAAAAGGTAATATTAATCTCTCCTTCAAGAGCGATATTCCATGTGTCTTGACCGATTGTCCCGATAGTACCTGAAAAAGTATAGTTTGTTATTCCCCCATCTAAGGTATACCATGTGGAAACTAAATTCTCCTCAGTAATGGAAATATTAAAATCAGGAGATGAACTTCCAAATATTCCATCTTCTAGTGGGAGATAGATAACAATTACGGGGATAAGTGTGTCTTTGATTACATCTACTGAACTGAAATTTATATTTCCAACTGTATCATTAGCAAAGAAAGTCAGAGTTATAATACCATCAGGTAGGGCATCCCATAAACCTTGATCAATAGTGTTATTTGACGTAAATAGAACTTCTTGGGTTCCAAAGTTTAAAGTATACCACATTTTATCTAAATTTGCGTCTTGAATATTAACAATAAAAGCTGGAGCAAGATTGTCATAAAATTTATCTTCAACTGGAGAAAGTATAGTAATTTCAGGGACATAGATATCTTTCCTAACTAAAACTTCGCTTGAATTTATATTGCCTGCTAAATCTATTGCATAGAACATGATTGAAACTGTGCCATTTCCTATATAATCCCATTCAGATTGAGAAATCTGGGTATCTGTTGTAAACGTGATATTTGGTCTCCCATTTAGAGAATACATCTTTATCGAGGGATGCAATTCTTCGATGGTGATGGAAAAGGAAGGAGCTGTAGTCCCAAATAATTCATTTGGTATAGGTGAGTTTATTGTGATTTTAGGAGCTGTTATATCTTTTGTAATATTTATATCTTTAAATCCTAGATTCCCTAATGAATCATTTGCATAAAACCTAATCGTTATGACTCCATCTTCCTCTTGTCCCCAAGCTGTTTCATTAATATATCCTGTTAATCCAGAAAACGTATAATTTGTTAATCCGCCATCTATGGTATACCAAGTTGTATTTATAGGGGACTCATCACTTAAGCTAATATTAAAATTAGGTGCACTGAATCCAAATTTATCATTCATCGTAGGTAAATTTATTATAATAGTTGGCGCAAGGTTGTCTTCATCATACCAAATGGGGAAATTATCTACACTCCCTCCAATGGGTAATAAATCATAAGGAGTATCTCCAATCCCATCATCGTTCGCATCAACACCAGTATAATTATCCCAATAATTCCCTATTACCGAATTATTCCAATAATTGTTTATTCCATTGTCATAGGCATGTATGGTATTGTTAATAAAATAATTCTGAAAGGATAAATTTTGAGTTCCATTATAAATATAAATACCATATTCTTCATTGTTCTGTATACTGTTATCATATAACATGTTATCATCACTATAAAGTACTCTAATCCCATTTATATTATCATTTACCGTATTTCCCGAAAGCGTATTATTATTGCTATAAAACAATTGAAAACCACCATCGTGAAAATTTACACCGTTGTTATTTGCGGTGTTTCCCGTAAGCGTGTTATTATGACAGAATAATAATTCTATTCCATCAATGTTGTTATTTACGGTATTTCCCGACAGTGTGTTGTTATGACTAAATCCTAAAAGAATTCCAACAGTACAATCAGATAGATCGAATCCTGCAATTGTAGACTTATTACAATTAATCAAAATAATTTGCCCCGCATTCGTAAAATTACTCGCTCCTAATTCTCTTTCATTTACATAATAATATACTGGTTTGCTGTTGACTAAATTTGTAGTATCAATGCGATGCGACGTCATCATTTCAAGAGAACCAGAAATATCAATTCCGCAAAAATACATTAAGTTTCCCGAAAGTGTAGCATTCTGGCAATCGAAAAATGTTATTCCCTTAGTGTTGTTATTTATGATGTTTCCCGTAAAGGTATTATTATTACTACTAGATTCAGAATAAATTCCTCTAGTATTGTTACTTACCGTATTTCCCGAAAGATTATTATTATTGCTATTACGAATATTAAGACCAGTGTAACTATTAGATACGTTATTTCCTAACACTTTGTTGTTATAACTATACGATAATCCAATCGCCCAACCAGTAATAAGACTTACATTATTTTCCGATAATATATTATCTTCACTATAATGTAAACTAATCCCATTCATATTATCATGTACATTATTCCCTGAAAGTGTATTGTTATGACTATGATCTAGTCTTATCCCTACAAAATGATCTATATTTGCGAAATTTCCCGATATTGTGTTGTTATTGCTATTATCTAAATGGATACCAATCCATCGGTTATAAAAGATATTTCCTGAAAGTGTGTTATTATCACACTCGACCAATTCTATTCCATTTCCTACCCAAACGGAGGTGTAAACACTGTAATTATTTCCTGATAAGGTATTATTATAACCATATTCTAAACGTATAGCTCCTTCTTCGCAATCTAAGAAGTTATTATCTATTAATTTGCTATTATTTACATTCGATAAAAAAATACCATAATCATCATTATCTGTATTATATAATGTACAATTTTGAATAATAAAATAGGCATTTGAGTCTCTAATTTCTATGCAATTATTGGATCCTAGTCCATTAATAGTGACATTCTCAATTAGATATGGATCTGTCCAGATTCCAGAGCCAGAACACCACTCATTAGTTGCAGCTGTGATTGCCCAATTATGAGCAGGATCATCATCATCGATAAAAATCGGAGACCCTGTAAGGTCCCAAAACCCAGAATTCTGTAAATTCTCATTAGAACAAATTTCATTTTCTGTTATAGTTTTAGGTAAAACAGAAAAATTATAAATCATGATTAGAAAAAACAAAATTATGAAATACTTAGTTTTTTGTCTCATACTAAACAATTAATTTAGCATCCTTTTTAAGTAAGCTAGGGGTTAAAACCACATTAAAAACAGTACTAATAAAGAGAGAAAAGAAAAAGAGGAGCAATTAAGTCATATAAAAAAACTTATTCTAAATTTGCCAAAAAACCTATGGAAAACCTAATAATAAATATTTATATGGAAATTAATATACATTACAATCGTTCTATTTATTAAAATTAACTAGGAGGTGAATAGAGTTAAAAAAATAAAATTTAACATATCCATTCCAATAAAAGGTTTGCAAAGTGGAAAGGAATATAATATCAAAATAAAGGATGATGCAGATTTTATTGAAGCATTGGCATTGGTTGATAAAGAAGAGATACAAAGTGTGAATAAAAAGATATTTCCTCTCTATGAGGGATATATTCATAATTATCTTCAATTATTCGTAAATATAGAAGATGAAGTAATTTATGATAATGTCGGTTTATCCCCATATGCACCTGATGAAAAAGGTTTTTATCGGAAATTCAACCCTATAAGGGAAAATATCCATTTCTGTTTATTTCCAAATACTATTATTGAATTACAACAAGATGTTGGCTGTTGATGAGAAAAAGTGAAGAATAGATTAGATATTGGAACATTTAAGAGAACAATTATGAAGAAATACGGAAAAGAAAATGAGATATTTGCCCATTATTTTAAATTAAAAAGGAATATTTGAAAAAATTGAATGAAATCTTTTAAAAAATGATAGTAAGAGATTGACAATAGGATTGCGTCCTATATATTCTTAAATATTTTGATGTAAAAAAAAATTTAATTACCTTGGATAATCCAGAGTGTAGAGATGCAATATTTGAAAGAGTGAAAGTGTTTTTAGTGAGATAAATTAAATAGCTATTTCCAAGGTCTTTTAAGAAATATCTTTTTATGTTCTCTATCTTTTAATACATTCCAATCTTTTGTTGTTATATGTTTGAATACATTAAACTTCTGGTTCTGGATTTACCCCATTTTCTTTCTGTAATATCTCTCTACGATGATCCTCTAATTTTAATGATAAATAATCGCTGATTCTGAATTCTTTCACAATTTAAATATAAAAATAAAGGATTTATTATTGTTCTTATTGAAGGTATTATATTATAAAGAAATAAGTGCTTAAGATTTCAGAAACTAATTGGGAGTAGTAATTTTTAGAAGTTTAGTCCTTGATTAATCCTAAAAATCCCTCTATTTCTTCTTTAGAAGCTATATGAAATTGTTTGGTTTCTCCCTTAATATAAGCTAATCGTACATTCTCTTTTGTTGCTTCCTCATCAATTGAATCCTTAAGAGCTTTTAACGCCATACTTATTATCTCTTCAAAGGTCGCGTCTTCATATAGCCTCTAATTTCATTGTTCTAGATTAATTGGTTATAAATTATTAAATAAGATGAGTAATATAAATTTTCTATTTGGAAAGAAAACTTGTTAGAAAATTGATTGAAATAAAGTTAGCAGCAATAAAGGATTTTCTAAATATTACGGGAATATCTTAATTACATTTAGATCTTTAGTTAAATTTTTGGATATTATTTAATAATTTAGAACAATGAAAAGAAGAAAAATCAAAATACTATAAGCATTAAATTAAAATTCTTTCAATTATTTAGAAAACTAAGTTCAATCAATAATAATTTGAAGAATAAAGAAGGTTAGAATCAAAATGTTTGGTGGTGGACAAGGTCGAGCGTATGACAGGGCTTTAACGGTTTTCTCACCGGAAGGTCGGTTATTTCAAGTAGAATATGCGTTAGAAGCGGTAAGGCGGGGAACTCTCGCAGTAGCCGTAAAATCAAAGGATGACGTTTGCTTGGTGGCTCAGATTAAAGCTGCTTCGAAGCTGATGGATGCTGATTCAATTGATAAGATTTTCCAAATAGACGAGCACATAGGTGTAGCTATATCAGGGTTGCATGCGGATGCAAGAGCGCTTATTAATTATGCACGAGTTCAGGCTCAATCATTTAGATTGACATATGATGAACCTGTTCGACTGAATATGTTGGCAAAGACAATAGCAGACTTGAAACAACAATACACCCAGTATGGTGGAGCTTCAGAGCATTTCGCTCAATAACCATAATCAGACCATGGGGGTGTGCGTTTTTCCTCATCGGAATCGATGTCTCGGGCACACATATCTACACAACATCACCAAGTGGCATTTACCGTCCATTTAAAGCGTATGCCCTTGGTAATGGTGAAGCACGCGCGAGAGAATATCTTATAGAACATTATAAAGGAGAAATGCCCTTTGAAGAAGTTATCAGTATGGCACTCTCAGCACTTAAAGAGGCTATTGATGAGGAGGCGACAAAAGATAACATACGCGTTGCCTATATTAAAGGGGAAACGAAACAGTTCCATATAGCTTCTAAAGAAGAAGTAGAGGGTTTTTTAGCAAAATTAGTATAAATAACTTTTTTTTCACTTTATCATAAATCAAATTTTTGATTTCATTCGTATATTTGTAAAAGAGGAGATGAATCAGTGATCAATATTTTTATCTTGAATACCTATGTCAATCTTCTAAAAGATTATTGATTTTAAAAAACCTCTAAAAAAGAAATTTGAGTTGCAGGACTATTTGACTAATCTATTTTAATCTTCGATGCATTAGAATTTAAGTAAGGTTTAATAACTCGTTTACGAAAGCTTCAAAATCTATTTTTTCCCCATGAAATTTTTCATCAAGTAAATAAAAATTAAATAAAAATCTAAATCTTTTGTGTATTTTTTAAAATGGCGAGGGTAATATCTTTAAATACAGGATGTACACCAAGATCTTGTTTTGCACTCGCTTCATAATAACCAAGAGCATTTATCTCATCCTTTAATGCATTACCTTCTTGTTCTCCAACTTCTCTACGGTCTGCTAGGTCAATTTTATTTCCCACGAGCATCGATGGTTTTCCATCGCCGATTACTTTCTCTACTTCACTCTTCCACTCTAAGATGTTTTGAAACGAACTCCTTCTTGTAAGATCGAAAACAAATACAACAGCAGTTGCACCTCTATAAAATGGTGGGCGTACGAAGCTGAAATGTTTTTGTCCTGCTAAATCCCAGAGTTGGAGCTTGACCAGAAAATTTGGGTATTCTTCTAATTCTACACTCTTAGTGGAGAAGTTTGATCCTATCGTCATGATATAATTTTCTTTAAAAGAGTTCTCACAATAGCGTAAAACCATAGAAGTTTTCCCTACGCCTCCGTCCCCTACGACTACGACCTTATAAATGAAGGATCTGATAGATTTCTCCGTAATTTTACCCATTCACCATTTTGGTTAATTATATCAACCCATAACATGAGCCAGTTCAATATCTTAACTTATTCAAAACTTCTTTTTGAATTATTGAAAATCCCATGTTTGAGTAATTAATATTAATATTATAATTCTTAAATAAAACTTCTTATATTAAATCTTTATTTTTTGAATCGGTGATTTATATGATACTAGTTAAATTATCTCTGATAGTATTTTATTTTTTTAGTATTTTATTTTTTAATTTTTTCTAAAGTAATATTATCGGGGATAAATTTCTTCTTAATTAGTCATTCTGTCGAGTGTACCCCGACAACGATTAATCATCCTATTACAAAGGAATCATAATATGTATAATATTTTCAACAAGAATCACTTAATTTCAGCGCCACAATTACTACAAAATTTCCCCTCTACTACCTTGATTAGTTGTTGAATACAGATGTCGTAATTATATTAATATTAAAATTAAAAAAAAGAAGGAAAGAAAGATTCTAGCTCAAAATCTAACTACTAAACTTTAAAGGGATTCTTTCTTCTATATTAAAAGGCATTTCTGAATTTGGTTTGCGTGAAAGTTTTGAACGTCCTGCGTACAAGATAACGACAATAACATAGATACCTATCATTACGCTTCCAGCCATATAGAATGTCATCATTGGTAATAATCCCAGTATGCCCGTGAGGAACGCGCCGTTGAAGTTAAAGCTGAAATGAAAGATTACGGTGATTATTAAGCTTCCATTAGTATTGTTATAACCCCAGGTCATTAAAATCGTTATTACGAGTACTAAAATAATAAAAATATAGAATGGCATCCGTTGTTCAATAAAATATAAAGGTATATGCCAACAAGCCCATATTATTCCCAATATGACGCTAGAAGTGAGTGAACCAAATTTTGATTCAAGTCTTGGTAATGCAAATCCCCGCCATCCTGCTTCTTCACTTAAAGGACCGTTAATTAAAGTGTTAATTAGGGTTATGAATATTAATCCAACTGTCAGTCCGGGATTTCCTGGTGCTTCCCCTCCCAAAATTGTGTAAAATAGCGTAAAAACTATAGGTCCTATCATAAGAAAAAATCCTGCGAAATACCAGAACCCCCTCACGTTCCATTTCAGAAAACCACTCAATAAGTGCTTAATTTCTGGCCATCCCCCGATTATACCTGCCAAAACTATGGCTGATATTGTAGGACTCGAAATTGAAATGTAAAAGAAGAGTATCTCTACACTACTATTTGCCCCAAAATATATTATCAAAACGCTAATAATCATTATGAAATAACTCAAGACAAAAAATGTTACGAGAGAATTCTTTTTGACGAAGCTGGAACTAGGACTGAGCTCTTTAGATTCTGTTGTAGTATTCATAATAATAATTGATCTTTATAATTTATAAAGATATTGAGATTTGTAGAGAAAAACGTAATAGACCAATAAACCCCCCCTTTTAAAATACCTTAGCAGGGAGTAATGATTTATTATCATTAGACTTACACTGCTCAAATTTAATGGGATTTAAAAAAAGAAATGTCAAGTATTTAGACTTATTCCAAAAACCTAGATATGATATCATTACTGATGTAAATTCTATGCCTAAATTCAATAAAAAACCTTCTACTTTAGAGGAACTTGAAAATACAATCTTAACATAATAGGAAGAGCTATGTGCTCAAACGGTTTAGGTTCTTTGATAAATGGATTAAAAAAAGCTAAAAATAATAATCTTTTAGATAAGAAATTAAACTTTATAATAGAACCTCAAAGAGGATTTCAAAGTAATAATTTTGATAATTTAATTGTAATTGGGAATTGTTTAAAACACTTAAAAGAAAAAGGATTATTTGTTCCAGGATGTCCTCCTATCTCAAGTGATTTATTAGAAACAATAAAAAAATAAATTATTTATTAGCTCTTCCCGTTTGTTTTACTGTTTCAAGGAAATCAAGGACTTCTTTTAAAAATCCCTCAGTATTTTCTATATTGGTCATGTGACCAACACCAGGCATAATTACATGCCGATTATCAGGGATTTCTTTTGCCATAATCTCGCTTCCGCTTAGGAACACTATATCGAATTCACCGACTAAAATTAATGTAGGACACTTAATTTGTCGAAGGCTTTCAACTCTGGGATCAGGATCACTGTAAAAAACGCTACGGAACTGCATCATTGCTTGAGGATCTTGAACTCGTTGGACTTCTTTCCAGATGTCCCACATTCTTTCGCTATCAGGATTTTCCGCCATTTTAAACAAGAATTCTCCCGGATTTTGACGAGCGGCTTGAATTTTTTCATCAACAGTAGCGTTGAGAACCCAATTTCTCATAGCTTCTATTTGTTCCTCTGTGGGTGTTGGAGGAGGGTTCTTTATATAGTAGTCTGGTGTTGTAGCCGATCCCGTATCAATAAGCATTAGGCTGATTAGACGTTCAGATCTTGTCATAGCATAGCGTACTCCAACCATTCCACCGGTAGCATGGGTCAGGATGTGAAATTTATCGATTCCCAGATGATCAGCAAGGGCATCAAAATCAGATGCCATCGTGTCAGCATCATAACCATAAGGTTCGTCCTCTACAACTGTGCGACCATGTGCTCTCATATCCATGGAAATCATACGGTATTTTTCAGCCAATTTCGCGGTAACACCAGACTTGCTCCAATATATTGTATTTTCAGATAAGCCATGATTTGCTATTATCGGTTCCCCTTTTCCCACATCTTCATAATACAATTTTAAGTTATTTTTTTCAAAATAAGGCATATTTTTCCTCTCTTTTTCTAATTATTTATTATTAGGAATTTAATTATTTCTTTTATTTATTATTTTTCAAGTTTGGGTTAATTTCTAAGTATCTATTTTATATACTCTTTTAAAATTTATTTTTTTAGTTACAAGACTAAAATGTTAAAAAGCTCTGATTTTTTGTTTATCTATTTACTAATATTTAAAAATTTGAATTAGATTATCCTTTTATGATCGACTCGGAAGAAACAACATTAGTAAATATGATCTGTCCTTATTGTAAAGAGAGTTTCAGAAAACAAGTTGAATATCAAAAAAAGACTGGTTTGTTTACAATCTTAATAAAAAACCATCCCAATGGTGAGGATTGTTCTCCCTTTATTGCATTTATAGATAGTAATGGAAGACACAGAGGATCTCAAAAAATCGACAATGTAGATGAAGAAGAGACCATAAATGGAAAATTTCTTGAAAATACTCGAAGTAGTATAAACGAATTAGAAGAAACATTAAGATTTTATCATTTAAAAGTACCTCGAAGAGGGGGAAGAGGTTTTGATCACAAGGTGGCGAGTGTTAAAGATCGAACATTTATGAGTTCGAAATTCTATATCCGTTTAATTGAATTCTTAAGTGAGAATGAGGATGAAAACTCCTTCGGGATGATTACATATGAAGGGGATAAGGAGATAGAAGGTGGTCTTCTTATCTATGGAAAATATCTCGGGATGATCTTCACAATGTTTTGGAAAGACCAAAAAGCAATTCAGAACAAAACCTTAGGTGAAGTAAAAGGATATTCGAATCTCACAGTTGAAAAATTACTAGATTTGCATGATTTGAAGGACTTTTTTTCTGATGCTGAAGTAATTAATTAAAAATGTCTGGGTTTTGCAAATTATATATGAATTATGCAGCAAGGATGTCTGAAAGTCGCTCAAATTGTCGGAGATTTAAATGTCATGAGCCAAGTTAACGCATTCGCCGAAAAATCGGGGATGAGTGATATTTTAAGAGCGTTCAATCTACGAAAAACCGCTATAATGTGGTTTGATATGTAAAATTTTTTTCTAAAGACTTAATTGAAGAATTTTGATATTAATCAATTTTTTTTTTATTTTTAATCACCCCTCTCGGTCACTATGGAATAACCTTTCTTTTAAAAGGACACTATATCTTTTAAAAAGGAACAATAATCCTTAACCATAGATAAAACCCATAAATTTCAGAAAATTGTCGGTGTATTCTTACTTTAGTTTGAAGAATCCTAACTTCATACGATGACGTTTGATTCCGGATTCAATGTACATGAAAGAAACAATCATTCTCACCTCATTTCAAGTGGAGATAAGACTCTCGATGAGTTGCTTTCTGGGGGATTTCACCACGATTTAGTTTATTTGCTCTATGGAGATAAGAAGCTAACAACTAACATCTTGTTAACAACTTCCGTTATCGTTCAAAAAGCGTTTGACAATGGAGGACTTGGAGAAGGTATTAGAGTTGCCTTTATCGATGGAAATAATCGTTTCAATCCTTACAACATAAGCAAATTTGCAGTTACTCAAAACTTATCCCCACGTACGGTGCTAGAAAACATCCTTATATCACGAGCGTTTACTTTTGACCAAATGATCGAAATTCTGGAAAACAAACTTTCCATGCTTGAAGATGTGAAGGTCGTACTGATCTCTGGAATTACAACAATGTTCGAGAGTTATGAAAAGCAAACTTTCGAAGAACTGCTACGGGCAATAGACGGAATTAAAAAGATACTCTGGAAAACAAAACCCCTTATTATAATAACGGCACCGATACACGAACATTCTCTTTTTAGGCCAAAGGGAGGAAAAATTCTTTCTCATTTTGGGAGTGTATTGGTGATGATAAAAGATGACGAGCGGTATGTGGAATACACCCTAATTCAACACCCCTACTTGCCTGAAAGCAGGTTGTTAAAATGGAAGACCCGAACTCCTAAAAAAAAGGTTCCTTTAAAAAATGCTACACTAGATAGCTGGTTTTAGCTCTATTACCAGAACGCCTTTTCAAATTTATCTATGGTTTCTTGTAGGCTATCTTTAATATGCTCTTCAAAACCTGCAAAAATACTTATATCATTATCCCAATCATTAAAAAACTCTTTTGGGTATAAATTAATGAATTTCGATGCAATACTTCTCATCTGATCCTTAACTTTTTTCTCTTTTGTCTTTGTTGAAGAATTAACAATAAATGATATCCCATCCTGTTTCATCAAAATATACTTTTTGTCTTGTAATTCAAAGCTAGATAACCCACCTGTAGAAATTTGTTCTGCGAACATATTCAATGCCGACATCAATGCCCCAAATAGTTGTTCATCTACTTTTTTATCAAAAACACGGTGATATAAGACCGCACCAGCTTCACTTATAATCCAGATATCTTGAATTACTTTTTCCACTAAAATCACCGCTTAAGAAAATCTAATTATCATTAAGGTTAATTAAAAAAAAGGAAATATTAGATATTTAATCTTTAGATTTTGAAAAATTAATAATTATGCTTCTCTAGTTTTTGGTCTTATATATCCATAATAAGCCCCAAAAATTCCGGCTATAGCAAAAATCCACGCTAAAAAGTAAAATAATGTAAAACCGGGGGATCCTAAAAAGATAAATAATCGATCTACAGCAAAATTCAGAAATATCAGCATAAAACAAATTGACATTATTGCAAGAGATAAAAACGCTTGTTTATAGGTTTTCTCTTGTACACCATGATAAGCCTGTATTGCTCTTCGTAAAAATGGCGTGTAGACAATAACCATATATATAAATACAATTAAAAATGCTATAATGTCTAATATTGTATTACCTCTTTCATAAATAAATAAAACATAAATGCAAGTGAGTATTCCATAAATAATTACAGCGAACTTCTGTATCGTGTTATAACCCTTTTCAAACACATTCACTTTTAAGATGTAAGAGAGGAAAATTGCAAAGGTTACGAAGAGTTCGCTTAATCTAAAGTCTGATATTACATTATAGATCCAAGCGATTATAGAACCATCTTGTATCACATTTAGTTGTAAGACCACAAAAACTTTTGATATCCAGGAGAATAGAATCGCAATGAAATAGTTAATGAAAATTATAAATAGCAATCGCGTTAGTTTATGACGTTTAATTAAATACTTTTTGAATATAAGTATGAGTAAAATTGCGGCAAATATGATTATAAAGATTTCAAAGACCATCCCAATGAAATTTAAGAGTATATTTAAGTCAACCATAATAATTAATATGAAAGTTAGACCATTTAAAATTGTATATTTATATGTAATATTTGAAAATTAATTCTATCTCTAGATTGGGTGCTTCCCCCAACCTTTACTTTTTTTCGAGAGTAAGAGGATCACCACCCCTCCCAATCTTCTTCCCCTTATAGTAAAGAGTAGATTTTTCCTCCCAAATTCTGTTCCATTCTTCCAACCCAAGTTTTTGGATCATTACTAAATTATACACCTTTGAATTATGAGGTGTAAACATTTCAAAGTGGACAATTGGTTGGAGCATTTCACAAGGAAAATCGTCACATTCATAACAGAATTCGTGTCCTTTTTCTGTAATACATTCGTAAGTTTTACACAGGGGGCCATTCAAAACTTTACCCTCACGTTCTCTACACCCTTCACATCCAAGGCGCTCGAAAGCTAAACATTTCTTGCACGCTATACCACATGGGGCCATGTATCGCAATATTTCCTGATATTCTAATGATTTTTTATCCATGAGAATAACTCGTTAAAGTTTTAGATATATGGAAATAGATATGAAATAACATTTAAATTGATTATCAAAGTGCACAAATTATTGAACTTAAAAAATATCAAACTACTTTTAGCGAATTCTAAGAATTTAATTTATTAGTACTCCCTGATTTTGTAAATCTTTTATTATTTTTTTAGCTCTTTTTGAAAGAATTTCTTGATCAAGGAATAAGATATTCAGATTTTTGAGCTCTAATAAGACATCTGGGACTTCTCTGATATTATGAGAAAAGAATTTGGCATTAGTACAGGAGGAAAAAAGAAAAAAAAAGGTTTAATCCAAAACATTGAACTTTGAATTTAATCCAAAACTTTGAGTTTTTTTATATCTTACTTGTTAAGAATTACATCAGCTAAGAAAATTTGAGTTTGTATAAGCTTTTAAATAATATGATATAATTTTCAGTATTACCTAAAAAAAATAATTTGAATGAATGTGAAGAATATTGGATATAAAAATATTTAAAAAAACATTTAAATTTGTCTGTGATGAATGTGGGGAATTTGCCCATACCAAAGTGGAATATTGCGAAAGTTGCGGAGTACTGGCTTTAAGGAAGGCAACAAATGAGGATTATACGAGATATGAAATGGAAACAATAAATGACGATAAAGAACAGCAGATAGTATTTGAAAAAGCTGAGGAAACTAGGATGATTGCAGAGAGAGCTGAGAAGGTATCTGATAAAGCTGAGAAGGTATCTGAGAAGGCAGTTAAGAAAACTATGGATGCTGAAAAAGCATCTGAGAAGGCTAGGATTGTGGCTGAGAAAGCTGATAAGAAAGTTGAGAAGGCAGCTGAGAAAGCTAGGAAGAAAGCAGATAAAACTAAGGAAGTTGCTGAGAAAGCTAAGAAGGGATTTGAGAATGCTAAGAAGAGAGTCGAGAGAACTAAAGAGGAAGCTAAGACGAAAGCAAAAAAGACTTAGCTTTTTTTAATAGTATAAATTTAAACATTAATGCTCTAATTACACTCCCTCTGAGACCACTATTTCTGCATAATAATCATTTGGTAGCCCTAACATACCACTCTATGGCCCTTCATCTAAATTGAAGATTACTACTTTTTCTAGTCCCATTTTGTTGAGTTGTTTGACAAAATCTTCGAGAGAAATAGTTAATCTTCTTATTTTGGGCAAAAATTGTTTAATTACTTCTTTAAGTCAAAATATTTTTCATACTTCAAAAAATCATAAAATTTCGATGCTATTTTTCTTTAAATTCCATTTCGAATTATTTTACTTGGTTTTGAATATGGGAAGAACGGTTCCTTCTTTTAGACCTGCGCTAGAGCACGAAATTGAGAGCTGGAAAGACTTTAAGAGGGCGCTTCGGGCTGAAGAACAAAAGATATTTAACAAACTAATGAACTATGCTCGAATACATGCTGATGCTGGTAGCATGAGCGCGCGACCAATGCTGTCAGAAGTATTATTCCTTTCTTTTGCAGTTGAACAAGAAAAGAAAATTGAGATGCTTGAAAAGAAAGTAAAAAAATTGGAAGAAATGATAAAGGGGAAAGACTAAAGATTGAGCTTTCAAGAACAATTTGACGGTTGGCTTTTTGACGTCTCCACTTCTAGCAATGGTGTCATCCTTTGGGTGAAAACCGTAAAAGAGCAAAAGATTGTACAAATATATCATGACTTCTGCCCTGAATTTTTTGCTGTACCAAAGAAGCATATGGGTAAAGACTTTAAGAGATTGAAGAGCATTCTTCAGTCCCACCACGATGTAAAAGGCGTACGAATCTGCGAAAAATATGTGAAACTAGAAGACCATAAGAAGACAAAAATCTTTGGAGTATCTGTGGTAAAACCTTCACAATTTAAAAAAACTATTAAAGCAATTGATAAGATTGGTTTCTTTACTTTGTACAATACCGATCTTCCAATCGCTCAGATGTATTTCTATATGAACGATCTGTTTCCCATGTCTTTCTGTAGTTTCAAGGTTAAACTTGAAAAAAATAGAAAAACTGGTGAGCAGTCGATGCAGCTCGTGTCTTTAGATTTAAACGATAGCAATGAAGAACTATTCTATGATTTACCTCCAATAAAAGCTGTATGGCTGGATATCAAAATAAATCAACAAGGGATAAGGACGTACTTTAACGACCCTCTGGAATATGCTGAAGTCAGCATTGTTGAAAAAGATCACACTTCTAACATCCCAAGGGCAGATGGTCAGAAAAAAAGAACGATTCTCATCGATGAAGCTGATGAAGCAGAAACCATCAAAGCGATTAGCAAGGTAATTGAGAGATTGGATCCTGATATTATTCTGACACGTGGGGGAGATGAATTTGTTTTTCCTTATTTGGTTGCACGAGCATCAGTGAATCACGTGTCGAGAGATCTTTACCTTTCTCGGAATAGAACACCACTGAGAAATTGCATCTTTCACCTTTCAGGAAACTCAGATCATTATATGACTTATGGAATAATAATGCGTCGTTCAAAAACGCAAGTTTATCTTACTGGACGCTTTCATATGGATACGACTGCATATGGGAGTTTACATTTCAGTGAGGGAAATATTCCTGGGGTCATTGAGGTCGCAAGAATCTCTCGGGTTGCTATGCAGAGATTGTGTAGAATAACAATTGGAGGTGCACTTCAGTCGATACAATATTATAATGCGTATAAGTTAGGTCACCTCATTCCGCCATTCAAGAAAAGTCCTGAAGGATTTAGAAGTGGCATGGATCTGATCAAAAATGACCGGGGAGGACATATATTTGAACCCTTAATCGGAGTCTTTGATCAAGTTGTAGAACTAGACTTTTCCTCAATGTATCCCTCCTTAATGGCTAATTTTAATATATCTTCGGAAACTATCAATTGTAAATGTTGTAAAGATGACGGTACGGGTGTAAAAGTACCCGGCTTAAATTTCCACATATGTTCGAAAAGAGAGGGGATAATCTCAAAATCCATTAGCCTACCCCTAAGAAAACGTTTAGAGTGTAAAGAATATAATAAAACACATGATGATCTTCGGTACAAATTCACAGATATCGCATTAAAATGGGTGCTTGTGGTAAGTTTTGGTTATTTAGGCTTCAGAAATGCGCGTTTTGGTAAAATTGAAGCACATCAAACAGTATGTGCTTTTGCTCGCGAATTTATTTTGCAATCCGCTGAAATTGCCACACGGCATGGATGTAAAGTCGTCCATGGGATTGTTGATTCAATGTGGCTGCAAGACACGAAGGGAAGAACTCCCGCAGAATTTGAAAAACTGACAAAAAAAATTGCAGACGAAATAACCGAAAGAACGGGCATTCACATGAATTGGGATGGGCGATTCAATTCAATAGTTTTTCTTCCCTCCAAAGCAGAACCAGATGTTCCCGCACTAAGTCATTATTGGGGTATAAAGTCTGACGGCGAGGTCAAGGTAAGAGGTATCGAAGTAAGACGTAGAGATATACCCCAAATTGTAAAAGACGCTCAATTTGCTTTTATTGACACATTTCAAGGAGCAAAGACTGTTGACGAGTTCAAAAAAAGAATTCCAGATGCTAAGAAAAAACTCTACGAATACGTAGAAAGAATATATTCCGGGAAGGTATCAAGAGATGAGCTTACGATTAGACAAAAGATATCTCGCAGACCCTCTCAATATAAAGTTAATAGTTACCAAGCAGTTGCTGCAAGACAGTTAGAACGATCTGGAGTAATAGCTTCGGCAGGAAAAAACGTGAGATATATTATTCTTAATGCGGAAGCGGATCCAGATTTTCCTGAAAAAAAGGTTATCCTTTCAGACTTATATGATGACAAAAAACATGAATATGATAGAAAGAAGTATGTTGAATTGCTGAAAAGAGCTTTCGAAAATATCTTTCCTTTTGAATTTGAGCTTGATGATTTGTTGAAGCCAGATTATAATAAGAAATCTCTTCAAAAAGATTTATCGTGTTTTATTTAATACGAATCTTTGATTTATCCAATCGTTTTAAATTAGGTTAAACAATTTGGATATAGTTCCATAAAAAAAAAAGTAAGTGAAAGGTAAGAATCGTTATAAAATTAAAGATCTTCCATCAAATATTGGTTTCATATCTAATTGAGTAGCTTTTTCTTGCATTTCTTCCTCTAGGGGACCAATATCGAAACGGGTAGCCGCATCGAGTATTTTTGGTAAAATATGAATATCGCTACTTGTATTGAGGAAAATACCTTCTCTTTTCAAAACCCAATGAACAGCACGGTCAACATCGACTTGATCCTCAAAAGGTTCGTACCAAGTGGATCGGATCCTTTCCTTATTACCCCAGGGACGTCGTGCCAAAGATTTTATTGTTTGCACTGCTACACTACGTTCTTTACATAATTCTAAAAGGCTTTCAAAGTCTTTGGCATATTCCGGATTTCGCATCATGATATAGTTATAAGGCAAAAGAATAGAATCAAAATCAAACTGTTCCAAACTTTGTTTGTGCATTGCGGCTACTGTAAACCCATGCCCTGTTACTCCAATATTTTTTACCAATCCTTGATCCCGGGCTTCAACAGCAGCTTTTAAGGCTCCATCAGATCCCATTACTTTTTTCCAGCTCGCTCGAGATGTTAAATTATGGAACTGAATTAGATCTACTGATGATACTTGCAATCGTTCAAGAGAACTGTGTATCTGATCAAGAGCTTCTTGATAAGAACGTCTAAATACTTTTGTAGCAAGAAAAAACTTATTCCGGTGCTTTTCCATCCAAGGACCAATACGCAATTCTGACTCACCATACCCTGCTGCTGTGTCGATATGATTTATTCCATGTTTTAAAAGTACATCAAGGGTTTGATCTGCTTCATCTTGTGTAACATTACTTAAAGCAGCAGCTCCAAAAATTATTCTTGTACTCAAATGTCCCGTCTTACCAAATTCTAGCTTAGAAATCATTTTCTTTCAACAATGTTTTTTACATCTGTTCTAAATTAATGTAGATTAATTATTCAAAAAAAAAAAATCAAGGTATTGAAAAAATTTCAAAGAAATCAAATACAATAACCACTAAACATATCAACTCCAAGAAAATCCAGAGATTTCTCTTCATCGATCTTACCGCTTTTAATGCTTTTCCAGAATAGTTTATAATATTATAAATAAAAATCAGTACCCATGCTGATACTAAGAAGGTTATTGGAAGCATTAATGTGACAAGAGTACGACCAATATTGCCTAATAAATATTTATAGCCAAGAATTGTAAAACCTGCAATAACAAAAGTAAACCCAAGCCCAAATGTATATTCCGCAAAAGATACAAAATTTTGTACACGACTTTCAGAAGAATTTTCTAAATTAACTTCAAAATTTGCTTTCGAATTTGCACTCACAGAATTAACAAAAAGTATAAAAGAGAGCATCAGTAGAAATGTAGTGGTACCAATACCTCCACTTGCGGGGGGAACTTGCCATATTAATGCTAATATCGTTAGAACAGCTCCGATCATGACTGTACTAAGCGTAATCCAATCTCTTACGTTGATCTGCTTATTTTTCTTCATTACTCATAATTTTTCTATTTAATATTTTATTAATTAAAATTACAAATGTATGAGAATAAAAAGATTCGGATCATATCTTAAAGATTTAAATCTCTTATTCTATATTTTACAAAAAAGAAAAGAAAAATTAGGGAATTAAATATTAAATGGTTGTCGTATTGCTATTTAGAAGTATAGATTTGAAGGTTCGAGTATATTTGGATAAAACGGACGGAGAAAATTCCGTGTACTACAACAGAGATGACATTTGTCCGCATATCCCTTTTGAGGTTTGAATCCTTTTTCTATCGCAATTTCAAGAAGATTTTGAGGACCTCCTTTTGCCACTACCTTACCTATTATCGGATGCTTTCTGTAGTTAAATTCATTTATTATTTCAGATATAGATTTTTCCTTGGCATTCCCAATACAAATTCCATGACACAATTGATGAAAAACCCATCCATTAGGATCGATCATAAACATCGGAACTTTGAAAATAAGACACTTATCTAAAGGTATTGAATTCATTGAGTAATATTCGGTTAGTTGTTTTACTGCTCGACCTCTTACTTGTAACTCACTATTTATTACATGGCAAAACTCAAACTCCTTGGAAATCTCTTCAGTAATTTTTTTATTCTGTTCATTAAAAATATTGTTAATATTTTCAGACCCTAGATTTTGAGTTATTGAATATATCCGTTCAATCCCAACTTCATGGGCAGCTTTCATTGCTCGTTTCACTACATCGAGTGGAACAAATTCTTGATGAAACGCGTCAACACTAAAACCGATGGTATTTAAACCTGCTTCTTTTAACTTTAGAGCGTATTTCTTGGCAGTTAAATCATTTTTTCCCCAATATCCATTTGTTGGCAATCCAATATTTGGAATATCATAACTCTTCACCACTTTAATGAGGTCAATGAGTAAATCAAGATTAAGTAGAGGTTCTCCTCCAAAAAAACCGACTTCATCAACTATATAATTTGCAGTAACATCTTCTAAATATCTTCTTACATCCCCTAATTCCATTGAAATATCGTCTTGATTTGGAGAACCTTGAATAGCACAATGCTTGCATTCATTTGTACATTTATAAGAGATAAGAAAAGTAAGAAAAGGTATTCTTTTTTTATTTTGCTCAGTACTCATTTTTATATCAATACTCTTCTGTTCATTATTTTTTTATATTTTCTAAAATTTCCTGGTTAAAATTTCAATTCCTCTTTATCTAATTTCTCCTTGATTTTTAAGAATTAATTTATCGAAAGTCTTGATATAAGAGTTAGCTCCTTAGCTTTTTCTGGTCTTAGTGTGGTTAGTAACATTTGGATTGATGAAACATCTTCAAAGTGCTCAATCTCCTCCGAATCAATTGAATCACCATTTGTTATTGATACTGATAGGAAACGATGATATGCTTTTATTATCTTTCCTTGAGTTAATTTCATTAATCTTAATATTTCTCTACCTGTATCTGTAATTTCATAGATTTTTTTATTTTTTATTTCCTCGAGGAGGTTTATAAATCCTTTTTCCCTTAGGTTATTTAATATCCAATAAAGTGTCGATGCAGATGGTTTCCACATTCCTAAAGTTCGCTTTTCTATTTCATTACCTATCTTATACCCATGAGATGATTCATTTTCAAGAATAGAAAGGACAAAAATATTGGTAAAGCTTTTTTTCATAATTTTTTCAAAATTTTTGTGATAATTTTCAACCATGGTTAACTCAAACTCGTAGATATGGGATTTAATTGCTAGTATAAATACCAGTATATGGACTACCAGTTACTGATATAATTTAAGATTAATTAATATTTAAGACTTTATCTTTTTTAATCTCAGGTAATATATTGTCTAAAATGAGAGTTAACAAAAGGTATTCAGATAAATTAAGTGAAAAGGAAAAAAAGAGATTTTTTTAAGGTTATATGCTACACAAAAACTAGATAAAAGGTTGTCTGATTACAGTTTTCATATTCTCTGGTTTAGCTCTTCGAGGGTCACTAAGATATATTTCATGGTGTTTTTGATTACGTCCATCATATTTTCCATTCTGTTCATTAATGAAGTTATGAACTCTATCTACAGTAGGCCCTTCTTCTGAAAAAGGCCCAAGGTGCATAATTTGAGCACACTTACCCTCATTATATTTTTCAAAACGTAGTTTATCAAGTAGTTCCGCAAGTTCTGGTTTATTTTTTTTAGTAATTTCAATTGCTTCCTCAATCAGACCTTTTGTGATCCAATCAGGGTGCATTATCATCATAGTCCATTTCCATTTATCACGGTTTCCAGAACGATAATCTTCCATGTTATCCGCCCACCAAAGTCCTTCCAATGGAGGTACCACGTAATCCTTTCCTTTTGCTTTACTTAGAAATTTAGTTTTGAAAGCTACGGGGTATAGAGCAGCGAGGGCATCTTGGTACTCTTGAGAGTCTCCAGGTGAACCTATACCATCAATCATTAAAAATTGCATTACAGGGACATCAACGATTGCCACTTCATTTGCACTTGGTTGATACAATTTTTTCATACTTTTTTTAAAATCTATTTTAACCGGCATTTTGATTACCATCAATGAGAATCTTATCTTTATAACCGTAAGAAAGATTATATAATTTGGTTTATTCAGATTATTATAAAAAATTGAGCAATATAGTAATAAAGCTAAAGCAATTGATGAAAAATGAAAAGAATAGTTATCGATCTCGAAAACCTCAGTGAAGAGGATATTGAGTTTAAAAAAGAAATTGATGAGATAATTGCATCAGATGTTGCACCTAAAACGCAAGATATGGAAGATGGTAAAATAAATGTCTGGGATGTTTTGGAACCTTTAGGAAAAAAGGGATTACTTGGATTAAGGTATTCTAAAGAAATGGGCGGTAGGGGTGCTTCTTATTTGCATGATATGTTGTTATCAGAAGCATTATCATATGAGAGTTTAGTTTATGATATGGTACGGGGTTCAAGTATTTATCCCGCAGGTTTGATATTAGCATTTGGAAGGCAAGAAACTCTCGGAAAATACATTAAACCTATAGTTACTGGAGAAAAAAAAGGATGCTTTTGCTTTACCGAGCCTGATGCAGGATCTGATCTTTCAAGGATGAAAACACTTTATAAAAAGGACGATGATGGCGATTTTATACTTAATGGTGAGAAAAGATTTATAACTAACGGTACTGTAGCCGATGTAATGGTTGTTTACGCACGAAACGGGGCATTTATTGTTGAATCAGATTTTGAGGGATTTGAAATGCTTGAAGAATACAAATTGATGGGACTTCATGGTTTAAACCTGGGGCATCTGATGTTTACAAACGTTAAAATTCCCAAAGAAAACCTCTTATTTTACAGGGAATTAAAACCAGCAACTGAAGGGTCCCAACGAAAGAGAACATCTGCGATTTCAAGTATGCAACAATTCCTTGGTCCAGAAAGGGTGGGTATGTCATTACAAGCCCTGGCGGTAGCTAAACGAGCAATCGAAATCGCAGTAGAATATTCTCAGGAAAGGGTACAGTTTAAAAAGCCCATAAGTGAATTTGAAGGAATAAGTTTTAAAATTGCTGAAATGATTGCAAACTTCGAAGCAGGCAAAGCTTTATACGACAAAGCTGCTAAAAACTCACAAAACCCCGCACTTGCTGCAATGTGCAAATTATTTGTTGTTACAAACACACACAAGATTTGCGATGAAGCGTTGCAAATTATGGGTGGTATTGGTTATACAACCAAATATCCGGTAGAACGGTTACTGAGAGACATACGACTTCACCGAATAGGTGGTGGCACTGATGAAATTATGAAATATATAATTCAAAAGGACATTTATAAAGGATTCAATAGACCAGTTGGCGAGGAAACCGAAAAAGAAGTGGACTTTAAGTTCTAGAAAAGGTAATTTTTAAAGCTATAATTGGGATTTTTTATAAATATAATTTTTTAATAATAAATGTAAAAGGGTGATTTGAATCTATGTTTGGTGAGATTGATCATATCGGGTTCGTATTTAAAAATGTTGAAGAAGCAGTTAAAAAATTCAAGATTCTTTTTGGAATGGAAAAAGCCATGCGGTTTGATTATGGTATAGTTAAAGGAGCAAGGTTTATGATTGGAAAGCAATCAAACCTACGAATAGATTTGATTGAACCTCAAGATAAGAACTCTATATTTTATACATTTTTAGAAGAGGGCAATAGTGGTCTCCATCATATCGGATTTCAAGTTGAAAATGTGGATGAAAAAATTAAAGAATGGGATTCGATGGGATTCAAACAGGTTATTTTATCTATAATTGGGACAAATAAATTTGTTTATTACGATACAACAGACATCCTCGGGCATATGATAGAGTTTGGGCAAATGGATTATAAAAAATCCTAAAATTGTTTTTTTAGCAAATTCAACATCAATTATTTTTGTCGGACACTTCCCTACTGAATGATATATAAAACTTTACATTAAAAAATCTTTTTAAAATTGTCCAATATGTTCTTTCGGTACGTATTATGGATTATAAGGCATAAATCTAAATATACAAATTTGTATTATTTTTCCAGCTATTAGAAAACTTGTAGTCTGTAGATATTTATCAATCTAAAATTGGATTTTATTATTATGTCTAAAGCAATTTCGTATTACGATTGGAGATTAGCATTTAAAAGAAAAGATATTCCTTATGAAAA
Source organism: Promethearchaeota archaeon (assembly GCA_019894875.1). Next base: position 27,504 of record JAGXNR010000005.1, read on the forward strand.
GGAAAAAATAAATGCTAATGAAACTGGTAATACCTTAGGGATTGATGAAGGTAATTTTAAAGAATTTCTTACAAAGTGGAAAGCAAAAAATCTGGCTTAAATCACTAACTTCTTCTGTGCTTTAACATTCTACGCTTTTTGATTCTTCAAATTGTTTTAATATGATTTTATATATTAATTCATTCTAAGATATCATATCGATTAAAGAGTTTAACAATTAGTTTTACAAACCAAAAATATTTCTTAGACATCCTACTAATTAGTGTGTTTAAAAATGGCATAGTATCATCGGCGTTTGAAGGGATATTACTTTCAAAATCAGGGTAATTTAAACCTCCAGTAGCTTTAGGGGGCTTACCAAAACTTTTGACGTTATTCCAATTATTTTTATTAGTACTTGAACCTAACCATGTTTTATCTGTTTTTATTTGAACTAGGTCCCCTGATTGTAATTTAATTATACCATATATATTAATTGGTCCAATCCCTCCAATATAATCAATATTCTCAATTTTTATCATATTCTCACCTTTACGGATGAATTCTTCTATATTATAAATCCGAATATTGTTATTGACACCCACAAAATTTAATGTTCGTCTTGTAATTACATGACCAATATATTCATCATTAATATAAATTTTAGCGAAACATCCGGCTATTACTTGTAAGTAGGCTTGGTCTATATCATCATCAACTTGAATGAGTTTTTTATAAAAGGTTGAATAAATGTTATGGATTCTTTTTGAATCTAAATAAATTAACTCACTTGGAATATTGGGATCTTTCCATTTACTTTTGCTCTTGATTTCATCTAATTTATCATCATAAAATCTTAATAACCAGAGATATTTTTGTTTGATAGAATTGAATCCCTCTTTCTTAGAACAATTTAGCCATAAATATTCATATTCTACTAATAAATTTTTTAATTCTTCCTTTAAATTTGGAATTTCTTCTAATAACCGGTCTTTACGATTACCTCTTCCCTTTTTTATATAATAATCCGCAAAATTTCTTGAGTTAACTCTTTTTCTGCAATAGAATTTAATATGCTTTGCTACAAAAGCAAGATTCTGGATGCTTATTTTATTCTTTGGGGCAATTTCCTCCAATTCTTCACATTTTTCAATTACATTATCCATATCAGAAATGATATTTTTGAAACCTTTTATTTTTATATTTTTCTTGTATTTAGAGCTTTTTTTATTAAATGGATGAGCAAAAAAGTGATTATAATAACCAGAAGGACGAGTATGTAATGAGTTCTTATCCTGTATTAATCGAAACTTACTAAATATCTCTATTAATCTGTGATCATTTAACCCGAATAAATGAATAAATAAACCTTTCCAGAATTTAAGTCTATTAATTTCTTTAATAGGATCCCAACTTACCATCGCAGAGAAAATATATCCATAAATTCTGTTTTCTCTAATTTCTTTGTTCCTATAATCACCCCAGCTTGAAGTAACTCCCCCAATTGCTCCAGAATTAAACCCATATTTGAATAAGTTTACAATATTTTGCTCATATTTTTCAATCGAAGGAAAAATTCTATTGAAATCCATTATCGAGGGACTAACAATTAATTGAAAATTGAAATTCCTAATTTTATCTACGATTGGATGGCTAGTTTTATTATTATACTTCCAATACATTACTATCATGTCTTTAGGTAAATTTTCGAGGATTTCTCTAAATTTATAAAGAATATCATGGTAGATTATTACTTTTTGATACCCATGTTTTTTAACTATGTTATATATTTTTTTATAGTGGGTCAGATATGCGTTTCCGAGACCTTCTTCTTCAATATATTGTTTTGAAGCAACTTTCCCAACATCAAAACTTTCGTCTGCTCCAATATGGAAGAATTCACTAGTAAACACTTCTCTTAATTCGCCAATCATTTTATCGAGAACGTCATAAATTTCTTCATGTGCAATATTTAAACTATTTGAACCTGGAAATTCCCCATATTTCCAGAAATCAGGGTTGTGTAAAATATTATCCCAGTGCCCTATCGTTTGGAAAATTGGAATTATTTCAACAAAACATCTTTTTGCATAGTCAATTAATTCTTTAATTTCTTCTTTTGAATATGCCCCTCTATCCTTTCCAATGTTAGGATAGCTTTTAAACTTAAACATATCTTGCATATAAACTAAATAGTATTGGTTAATCTTAAAATGGCTTAAGTTCTTAATGAATTTCTTTAAATTTTCAATTTTCGGTGCCTGACCTCTTGAAATATCATCAGAAACACCACGGATTTGCAAAGCAGGAAAATCTAATATTTTTATATTATTTATTGAGAGTTTATCTTGGCTTGAATTTAATAATTGAATAAAGGTCTGAACGCCATAAAAGACTCCTTGCACAGATTTTGCTTCTATTATAATTTTCAAATCATCCGAAATCATGAGATATCCTTGATCTTGGTAATTTTTCTTTGCAGTCACTTCATTATAAAGTGTGCCAGGGAAAAATTTAATATTCTCATCTAAAAATGACTTTATTTCAGGAGATTTCTCATTATTTGGAACTCTTACAACTTCTAATTTATCCTTCAAATTAGAAGACAATAGAGAATCTTGTAATTGCTCAATAATATAATGAAATTCTGCTGTTAAATCTGTATATAATTTTGAATTTTCACTAATTTTTATTTTATTAGAATGATTCATCTTAACATATCGAGGGTAAGGGATCAAAAATATGTCTTCCATTGTTTCGTCTGTTTTAACTAAATTCTCTAAATAAATAAACATAATATTACTTAAATTGTATGAAAAAAATAAACTTAGCTAAAAAAAGAAAATTTTACAAAAACAGATTTTCAACACAGTATAAAGATTTATTATAAAAGAAAAAGTGAATGTTAAAAACATTTAATTCTCAAGCTTAAACCTCTTCCCCTCTCTTCCTAGCTTCAATGTCCTTTAGGTCCTTACGAAGAACTTTACCTACTAAAGTTTCAGGGAGCTCTTTTCGAAAGTCTATTTGTTTTGGGACTTTATACGGTGCTACATTTTTTCTGAGAAACTCTTTTATCTCAGCTTTCATTTCATCAGTCTCACGGTAACCATCTTTCAGGACTATATAGGCTTTTACAATTTCATTTCCCGCTCTTTCAGGGTCTGGGAGACCAATAATAGCTACATTTTCTACAGCTTCATATTCAAATAATACATCTTCCAACTCTCTTGGATAAACTTTAAATCCACTGATATTTATCATATCTTTCTTTCGATCTACGATAAATAAATACCCATCCTCATCCATCATCCCGATATCACCCGTTAATAACCATTCTCCTTTTAATTGATTCACGGTTTCTTCTGGTTTATTCCAATATCCTTTCATAACTTGTGGTCCTTTAATCATAATTTCACCTGATTCACCTTGTGGGATGATTTTATTGTAATCGTCAATATCAACAATTTTAAATTCCGTGTTTGGTATAGCAAGCCCAACTGAGCCAATTTTCCTTGTACCTTTAAATGGATTAGTATGAGTTACAGGTGAAGTTTCAGTCATTCCATATCCTTCAATAACCGTAGCTCCCGTTCTTTTCTCAAACTCTTTAAGAACTTCAGGGGGCATTGGTGCTGCTCCCGTGTTACATATTTTTATTGATCTAAGATCTTTAGCATAGTCTTCGAGATCATCTCTTTCTAATAAACGCATATATATCGTTGGTACACCAGGAAACATAGCTGGATGAGTGGCCTTAATTACTTCGAACAAACCTTTTTGATCTCGAGGATCAGAATGTAATGCTATTGTTATGCCATTCATTATAAGGCTATTCATACAAACAGTCATTCCATAAATATGAAATAAAGGCAATACTGTCAATGCTGTGTCTTTTCCTGGTTGTATTGCACCTTGTAACCATGTATTTAATTGAATACAATTTGATACTATGTTATAATGTGTAAGCATTGCTCCTTTAGGCAAACCTGTTGTTCCCCCCGTGTACTGCAATACAGCAATGTCTTCTTTTGCAATTGTTTCAATTTTCGGGGGATTTGGTTTCGTTTTATCGACTAAGTTTAGAAATTGTATTGTACCTGCTATTTCAGGTGGTTCTCTTTTTCCCAATGGATTAGCTAGTGGAGCATAATCAAAGATATTAGTTACTATTATATGCCTGAGACGTGTTCTTTCCTTTATATTATTAATCTTCTCAAGTTGGGTATCCCATACGATTATTATTTCAGCTCCAGAATCGTTTAGTTGGTAAGCTAATTCGTGTTCTGTATGGAGTACACTACAGGCGGTAACAATTCCCCCTGCTTTTTGAATACCATAGAAACTGAACGGAAATTGTGGCATATTGGGTAACATGATTGCTACTACATCACCTTTCTTGACACCTAAATTAACAAGAGCTGTAGCCAACCTTTCAGCGATGTCTTTGAATTTTTTATATGAAATTTTATGTTTCATAAACCAAATTGCTGTTCGACCACCAAATTCTTTTGCGGTATTGTCGAGAAATTCAGAGATATTAATCTCTGGATAGTCTAATTCATGGGGAACATCTTCATCATAAAACTTTAACCAAGGTTTTTCTGCATATGGGTTTTCGCTCATTTTAAAATTCGAACTCTATTTTTTTTTTTAATAATTATATACATACTGATTTATTTTATAGTATAATCAAGAAAAACCTTTCTTAATAAAAAAATTTATTGTTCCGTTAAATCATCAATAGCATTAATCGCAGATTCACACACGTAATCACATTTATCATGTATAAGGGCATTTAAACTTGTAATTATTTCCTCAGTATTTACTCCTATTTTAGCCAATGCTTCAGATGTTCTCCATCTAACATCAGGATTTCTATCCTCTAAAGCCTTTATTAACATAGGAATTGCTTTAGTGGCAGAAGAACCCAATTTACCGAGAGATAGTGCAGCTTCGCGACGTACAATACTTTTTGGATCATTCATAGCACTTTCGAGTGCATCAATTGCATCTACGGAGTCAATTCCAATTTTTCCTAGTGCTCGTGCAGACTCTACCCTGATGGTGACTTTTCTTGCTAACGGATCTTTTAGAAATGCCAAAATTCCTCTTTTTATTATGAAGCCATATTTAGGTGTATATTTTTCCTCTTGAGCAGGATTCTTTAGAAGGTTAACTAGGGTCGGTATTGCTTCTTCAGCTTCGGTACCGATACCACCAAGAGCAGAGATGATAATAATTTTCATTTTGTTTTTTGCTTTTTCTAAGCCTGTTATCAATGAGAGTACAGCGGGTTTTCCAATGCTTCTAAGAGCAGCAGCTGATTTCCCCCTAACCATTTCAGCTTTATCTGTTAATAAAATTGAGATATTTTCAATAATTTTAGGATCAGCAATTTTCATCTCTCCTAAAGTGTCAATCGCCTCTTTTCTGACTATTTCATTTTTATGGTTCAGGATTTTAAGAAGACTTGGAACAGCTGCTTCTCCTATCTCTGTAAGAGTATTAGAAACTCTATACCGCACTCTCCAATCTGGATCTTCAAGTGCGTTTATTAAATTAGGGATTGCTTTTGTTGATTCTTTTCCTATTAAACTGAGTGATTGAGCTGATGCAGTTCTAACTGTCCAACTTATATCTTTAAGACTTTTCATTAAATAGGGAATAGCTTCATAAGCTTCCGTTCCAAATTCCCCCAGAGCTCTCGCTACTTCAGTTCTTACATTTTCACTATCATCATCTAATGCTTTTACTAAACTAGAAATTGATTCAAGCGTGGGATTTCCGATTTTCCCAAGAGCAATCGCAGCTTCTTTTCTTATCGATTCCTCATTATCACCTAACAATCCAGATAAATATGATACTGCCTCTTTAGCTACATTTCCTATTTTCCCTAATGAACGAGCTGCTTCTCGACATATACTCCAATCATCATCCTCTAAGCAACTGACTATTTTTGCTACTGCATGTGCTGATTTTTTACCTACTTCTCCCAATACGTGTATAGAATTAAACTTTATAGATCTGATATCGCTATCTATATATTTAATTACCTCATTTAGGACAGACTCATCCTTCTCGATCCTTGATAAAACTAGATCAATTCTTGCATCTCTTAACAACTTTTCTAATGGAGCTGACAATTTTATCACCTTAAATTCCTAAATAAACTTCCTTAATACGAGGTTCTTTCTGCAATTCTTCTTTAGTCCCTCTCATTTCAATTTTTCCCTCTTCTAAAACATGAATATAATCAGAAACTTCCATAGCCAAAACCGCATCCTGTTCAACTAATAAAGTAGTTGTACCTTGCTTTCTTATAGTCTCAATAGCATCAAAAATTTTCTTTTTAACTTTCGGTGCTAAACCCAAAGATGGTTCATCCAACAAAAGTAATTTGGGATTAGACATGAGTGAGCGTGCTATAGCAAGCATTTGCTGTTCCCCACCGCTTAAAGTGCCAGCTTGTTGTTTTTGCCTTTCCTTAAGTCTTGGGAATATATCAAAAATAAAATCTCTTAATTCTTTATATTTTTCTTTATTTTTTAGTAAATAAGCACCCATTTTGAGGTTATCCGCAACACTCATTTCATAAAATAGCCTACGACGCTCTGGGCAATGCGAAATCCCTTTTTTAGCGATTTTATGAGCGTCTAATTCGTCAATTCTTTCTCCAAGAAATTCTATTTTTCCTCTATCAGGTTCCTCTAAACCAGATATCACTCTGAGAAGTGTTGATTTTCCCGCTCCATTTGGACCAATTACCGCATCCAGAACATTTTTTTCAACTTTTAAATTGATTTCTTCAAGAGCACGTGCTTTCCCATAATAATGATAAATTTTTTTTAATTCAAGCAAATTCTGCACCTCTTCCTAAATATGCTTCAAGTACAATTTTATTATTAGCAACCTCTTGAGGAGATGCATCTATAATGAGTTTACCTTGATGCATTGCTATAACTCTTGGTACTAATGTCATGAGTTCACGTAATACATGACCAGTCATGAAAATCGTAAGACCATCTTCATGTAATTTTTTTATCAAATTAGTAACTACCACTTGTTCTTCAAAAGAAAGTCCACTGAAAGGCTCATCAAGGAGAAGTAATTCAGGATTTGTCCCAATAGCCTTACCAATCTGTAGTTTTCTTAAGTCACCGTGAGGTAAAATAATTGGCGGCACTCTAGCTTTATCTATGAGGCCAACAGAAGCGAGAATAGAGCTTGCATACTTATCAGTTCCGGTTTTTTTTGAAACTTCTCTCCCTCTTTTTGAAAGGCATGAGACTGTTACATTATCGAGTAAGCTTAGTAATTTAAATGATCGTACTAATTGAAAAGTTCGGGCAATTCCTAAGTTTACAATCTTGTAAGGTCTTAATCCCGTAATATCAACTCCATCAAATCGAATTGAACCTGAGTTTGGTTTCTCAAATCCCGATATTAAATTGAATACGGTGGTTTTTCCCGCTCCATTTGGGCCAATTAAACCCACAAAATCTCCACGTTTGATTTCAAAACTAAAATCATTAACTGCGGTCAATCCTCCAAACTTTTTGGTTAAATTTTTAACTTCTAAAAGAATTCCCATTATTTCACTCACTTTGATTAAAATTTATTTTTTGATCCCAATTTCTATTTTCCTAATAACGTATCCCAAAAATCTTTTAAATACTCTAAGACGGGTCGTAAAATACCACGCTCAGAAAATCTAACAACAACAATCAAAATTATAGCAAAAGTTAATTGCACCCAATTTAGGAGTCCCGCTTCAATAAGAGCAAATTCAAGGAAGATAAAGAAAAATGCTCCTACTGCTGATCCAGAAATTGTTGCCAGTCCGCCTAAGGATGCCATAATAATAACTAAAAATGAATTTAACTGACCATAATTTCCCGTAGGATTTACGGCTCCAATATATAAAGCATAAAAAGCACCTGCTAGTCCCGCGAAGAAGGCGCTTATCATAAATGCGTAAATTTTATAGTTTGTTGTATTAATTCCTGATGCATCTGCTCCTGTTTCGTCATCCCTGATAGATTTTAAAATCGTCCCAAACTTAGATTTAGCAATCTGGATTAAAACTATAAATGAAACTATCATAGAAATTAAAAATATATAAAATTCTACCGTAGGATCATTAGTTAATTTAGGAATAGCTGATATTCCTTCCGAACCAAAAAATATATCGGATAGTGATCCCATTAAAAATAACTTTAACAGAATTAGGTTAAATGCTAGTGTCCCTAATGCTAAATATGGACCTTTAAGTCTTAAGCTTGGAATTCCAATGATTAAACCAAAAAATACCGCTCCTACAGCACCAGTAATAATCACTAACCAAATTGGGGATAATAAATAAACAACAAACATAAAAGCGACAAACAATAAATCACCCCCCAATATAAAAAAGAGGAGGACATATATTTTCTTCTTTTGAAAAATAATAAGCAAACAAAAAAACGTAGCAACAAATAAAAAAATAAAACTAGCAAGCCAATTTTGATATTTAATAAAGTAAGCACAGAGATAGCCCGATATTCCAAAGAAAATGGCATGTCCAAAACTAATTTGTCCCGCAATACCCGTTAGAAAATCCCAACTTGCTGCAAAAATGCAAAAAATCAAGGCAAGAGATAAAGTTCGTATGAAAGTCCTCCGACCTTGAGAAACCAACGGAAGGAACATAAGAATAATCAAACATAACAGCGTTAATCCTCCACTGAAAGTTTTTACCCAAGCCTTAAAATAACTTGGGAAAGCAGATATTTTTTGACTTAATTCTTCTTTTAGTTTTGACATTTATTATACTCATCCATATAGAAATTTTTCTATTTATTAATTAGTCTACTTCTTTTTTTCCAAATATCCCTTGAGGTCTGATTATAAGCATTGCAATAATAATTATGATCGGTATTACATGAGCCCAGGATGCCCCAGGGAATCCTTCAATTAATGCCGGTAAGATTACTGTCGTAAAACTACCGACAAATCCTATAATGAAGGCACCAACAACACTTCCAAAAAGACTTCCCATCCCCCCAAGAATCACTACTGCGAATGAATTTGTCAAGTATGTGAATCCCATATGTGGTCCATCTATAGTACCTCCTGGTAAATATAGGATAGCTGCGACGCCTGCAAGAAATGCAGATATCATAACAGTATAAAGGAAGACTCTATTGGAATTTATACCCATAAGAGTTGCTGCCTCACGGTCTTGGGAGACTGCCCGAATTGACTTCCCAAGCTTTGATTTATTGATAAATAAAGCTAATATTACAACAATTATTATGGAAATAATTATAAGAAAAATGTACTGATTAATTAATGGTAACCCTAAAACTTCTGTACTACCTGTAAAAAATTTAAATTCACTAATAGACCAAGTTTCTGAACCAAATTCTGTAGTCATTATCAATTGTTGAAAAAAGAAAGCTAATCCGAAGGTGACTAAGACTACTCCTACAGCAGATTCCTGTAAAGGTTTAATAAGTAATATGTATGAAAGCGCCCCAATAATTGTTATAATAAGCAATGCAAGAACTACCGCAAGAAGACCAACCATATAATTTTCAAAACCAGCAGAAAAAGAACTAAAACTAGCAGTAAAACCAAGAAATCCCGGAAATAAATAATTTGACATTGTTAAAAGCAAATATCCAGTTATCATGAAATAGGCACCATGAGCCAAATTCATAATGTGCCCTACCCCATAGACTAAGGAGTATCCTATAGCAACTAATGCCAACACAGCACCTTGCAGAGTACCATTAAATAAAAAGTTCATAAACTCATTAACCATAATTATTCACATGGGAGAAAATTGATACAATTATTGATAATTATTATAGACTTTATTTTTTATAAAGGTAATGTTTTAATCATCATTAGACAAAAAAATATAAAATATTTTTCGTGCAAAATATTGTTTAATCCAGATAAAGAAATGTCTTTCAATGTAAAATGTTAAAAAAAAAAAATTACTTAATTAATAAAATTTTTATGTAAAAATTAATTCTAAGTACTCCAGAGTGTATGAACCCATGGCGCCATAGAGTATGTTCCCATAGGCACAACTGAACCATCAGGGTACAAATGACCAGCAGTTGGGACGACCTCTTTACCACCAGTACTATTCCATTGGACCCATAAAGTATATCCAAATGGGTATCCTGAAGGAAGTTCATGATCGTCAGGCCAAATGGCACCAAGTCCAGTAACGCTACCGGGAAATGCTGAAGGAGTTGCTAAGACGGCTGCTGGAGTTCGTGTCTCCAATTTATCAATTAATGTATCTGCATCTAATGAGTTGGTTCCATCGATTGCCCATGAAATGGCTCTCGTCGCGTCATAGGCACCCTGCGCTGTATAAAGTGGATCATGACCCCATAGATCATGAAAATCATCCCAAAACGCGATGGTAGTAGGAGTCTTATTGACTCTATAACAACCCTGCATTACAGTTTCATATGCACATGCTCCATTACTCTGGTCCCAAAATGTATCTAATTGCGATTGGACGTCAATTCCTATTATTATATACGGTCGTTCAGAGTCGGCGTAATTTTGCATCATCATAATTCCACCTTGAGCGGATATTACGGGTATTACTAAATCACATCCCAAATCCTCAAACGTTTGCATGTGGGTATTCATATCTGCCGCTGACAAGGTAATATCATATCTGATAGAAGCTCCCGTTGGGACGGATACACCCGCATAGGGTAAATAGTCATTTAAAAAATTCTCCGTAGATATTGTCCAGGTTAAATCTTCGGATAAAATTCCAACTTTGGTAATATTATGAGTTGCTCCATATTGGTAATTCAAGACCGCTATTTGCCATGAAAGATAGGAAAATATTTGTCCACCCAATGAAGTTGAGTTATTAGGCATAGCTCTAAAAAAGTATTTGTATCTGTCATAAAAATTTCGTACATTGTCAGTGAAGATATCTGTCGCCACCCCTACACTCATAAAGATTATCTGATTATCCATAAAAACTTCCTGGTAGGCCAATACTGCTTCGGTTCTGAATCCGCCAATAGCGAATTGAATACCTCTATCATATACCAACCTCTCTGCCGCAGCAACTCCTCTAGATGTGACCAAATTGGGATTACCTTCATCCGTATCTTCCATTACATATCCAAAATAATAATCTGAGCCGTTAATGTCTATTCCCCCAGCTTCATTTATTTCTTTGATAGCCAAATGTACACCCTTATAAGCTCCATCACCTGTTATTTCACCTGTATCACCCGCGACTCCGATCTTAATTATATGATCAGAAGCAACACCGCTCGGGGCTCCAGGAGTGCTAAATCTCTTTACAGGTGGTGCTCCCAGAAAAATCCACGCTCCAACTCCGATTCCTACGCCTATTACAGCAATTAGAACGATTGCTAAAATTCTTTTTGTTAATGATTCCATTTATTTTATCACATTTTATTTTTTATTTTAAATTTAAATTTGTCTATTAATAGTTCATTTAACATATATATAAATTTTATAACTTTTTCCTTACTAATTTCGAATATTTATAATAAAGACAGAAATTTTTAAAAATATTTCAAAGTAGTAGAAAATTTTGAGAAAATCTTAATAGTCTTGTTAAAACTCCGAAATTATTCATTCAGAAATGATAAATAGAAAATAAACAATTACCTCACACAATATTTCTTAAATGGGAATAGTAGTGAGTTGTATAAAAAATAAAACCCCAAATAAAATTAATAAAATGAAAAGTGAAAGTAGGGTATAAAATCTCCATTTAACTGAAATTTTTTCTCTTTCTTCTTTTCTCCCAAGAAAAACTAATATGATTGTACCAACAACAGCAGTGGATATAAAACCCGTGAAAATATACCATTCAGGAGTTATTACTATAAACAATAATCCTATTACACTTCCCCATCCAATAGATAAGCGTAATATTCTTCTTTTGAATATTATATCTGGATCACTTGTTTGAGCGTATGGGATAATTAAATAAAGCAAACCAAAAATTGCCAACGCAAGTAATGTAGAATGAATCGGATTCAGGAGACCAAGTATAATATCGGATAAAACAATCCCAAAAAATATCCCCAGAAAAATACTAATTATAGTCCAAATTACCTTAAAATGGATTTTCACAAAGCTGTAAATTGTTTCTAAAGCACTAATTATTAATGATTTGATTTTTTGAAAGGTTTTAGTAAGGATGTCAATAAATTTATTGAAAAGTTCACGCAATTCTTCCATCAGAAACACAAAGGGATAAATAGCAAATGTAATAACTAATATAGTTACCCCAATCTCCCAAGATAATGACACATGATATATAATTGAGCTCAATAAAGAAAAAGTGGCTGCCCAAAAGATGAATGCAAGAAGAGAGTGTTCTTTAAATGGTTTTATTACTATTCCCAAGAAAATTACGAATATAAATAATGCTTCGCTTAACTTTAATAACACATTAAGATGCGGAATAAATCCTAATAATAGGTAAATATCGAAAGATACGAAGATTCCAATTGTCAAAAATGAGATTTTTTTAATATTATTTCGCTGTTTCTCATTAAATACACCTATATATTCATCAATGAAAGTTAAAATAAACAAGATTCCTATCGAAGCAAGTACCAGATTTAAGGAATAGAATAGATTTACTGTCGCATTATAAACTGGCCAAGTAATAAAATCTAAGTATAAGATAAAAATGAGTATCTTTCTAATCTTCTTCTTATTTGAAATTACATATTTTGAAAAACTTAGCAGCTTGAAGAGGTAATATGTTTCAATAACTAAGATAAATATGATTAGAGGTACTGATGTAACCAAAATGGTAAAGAAATATATGTTATAAACCCAAATTAAATATATTGTTGTAAAGGCCATAATGAAAAGCCACGAAAGTACATTGAGGTAATTAGAAACTTTTCCTATAAATTTCATAACATAGGTATCAATAATCATCAAAACATGAACCATTAGACTTAAAACTAAAAGCATTAATTGTGGATCTACACTAAATATTGTTAACGCTTGGAGTAAAAGGAGAAAGAGATTAATATAGAAACCTACTCCTAAAATTCGTGTTGAATATCTTCTCCTTTTATCAATTAACTCTTTTTTATTTGGGTATAATTGAAGTAGTGAAATAAAAAAAGAATAAATAGTATAAAATTGCATTAAGATAAATAATAGGACTTCTACACTTAGTAAGATTTGAAATTGAGCAACAAAAGCATTCAAAATTAACATAATCAGTAATGAAATCACAAAATAACTTAAGGTATGAATTAATTGGGCATACCCCCTCTTTATTTTCTTGATAGAATAAATATCTAATAGGGTTAATGCAAAAAATATTAACTGAGAGACTAAGATACTTTCAATAATTCCTGTAAAAGCAATCATCAACCCATAAAACAATAGACTCGTTTCTAAATAGAGAACTATTATAAGCAATGAAAAAGTTCTTGTTAAGAATTCTGGTTTTTTGGCTTCATAGAAGAGAGTATTAATATATCTAACAGTCTGAAAGCTAAAACATGTTTCTATTAAAATAACTAAAATTATTGAGAAGACATTTAAAATATTGAACAAACTGAAGATAAATATCATATTTATGGCAAATAAACTTTGAAAAATCATTAAAAGAACGATTTCAATTGAAGATTTCAACTTTACATCAAATTTTATGAGAAAATAACTTAAAATAAATAAAAGTAGAAAAGAATTTTGGAATAACATTAGATAATAAGGAATTCCACTTAAACCTTCAATAAGCATTATAATACCGTTAGATATCAATGAGCTTATGTAAAATGAACCCGAAACAAAGAGAAGGTAATATAATATTAATCTCCCAATAGCAATTTTTTCTTTTGGGATATTTAAATACGCAAGAAAACTGAGAGAAATTTGATTTATCAGGGCTATCATTGATAACAATAGGAAGAAGTTTAAGTGATATAAAAAGAAGAACAACGATAGAGCATTAGAGAATATGAAAAAAGACCAAAAAGTAAGTCGACGTCCTGATGATTCAAATAAATAACCCAAATATCTCATGTCTATTATATATGATTCAAAAAATATGACACCACTTAAAATCAGAATGAAGGAATAAATGATAATCGGAGTAGCAATGGATAAAAAAATCAAGTAGAGTGAAAAATTAATAGCTAAGGCGGTAGGTATCAATAAATATATCACAAAACTAATTTTGTTGAAAAAAGGAAGAAGGCCTCCATTTTTTAAATGATTATCTGATTTTTCGATGTATTTTATTTCTCCCCTTTTTAAATGAATATCTGATTTTTCGATATATTTCAAACCAAATAAGATAAAAACTGGCCAGATTATTAGAAAATCAAGAAATTGATAAATAAAAATAAACTGACTAAACAAAAATTGATCTTGTAAAACAGGGATAAGAGTTGATATCAACAACGAGATAAAGAGAGAGTTAAGAATAAAACTTGTAAAATTTACGAGCTTAATTTGATTTTTATCTTGAAAAATTTTCATCATACTATTTTTCGTTTCTTTAGAATCTTCTCGGGTATAATTTTTAAAGGCATTAAATATAACTTGGAAGAGGGTTATATAAATTATTGAAAAGGTTAAAAATGCTAAAAACCATACGGATCTAAGTACTTCAATTAAAAGTAGTAATTCAAATAATGGTAAAGCAAAAGGAACTGGAATGAAAGACCAAAGAAAATATCTATAATCAATTAATATAAAATAAAGAAATATTAAAAAGATCCCTGAGAATATGCTAATTAAAATATATGGTGATGCTCCCAAGAAAACAGAAAATAATGATGTTATGGAGGATGATGTACCAACTGCTACAATAAAAAGTGGGATTATTCTATTTATCCGAAATTTCAACTTATATTTGTTAAAAATAAAGTACGTACATCCAAAGACCGTTAATGCGAAAAAGAAAGCAAACATTACAAATTGTGGATGCAGTCTACTAAAAGTATTGAAAGTTAACCAAGCTAAATTGACTATCAAGATCCAAGAAAGGCTGACATCAATTATTCTATGCGATAGTTTTACAGATTTTGATGAAAAGAGACTAAATCCTACTACAATTAGACTTATATTTATTGTGAAAATAACATCTTGGATACTAGAAAAAAGGATGAAATAGACTGTAATAAAAATACCCGTAAGTACTATAAAATAACTTATAATCAATATAATACCGATTGACCGAACATTTGGGAAAAAAGAATATATAATCATTAATAACCCAATTACTAGGATATCAATTGAAATCGTTACATCTAATGAAATTCCTATAGAAACTAGATAAAACAACAAAAATGAAGCATTAATAATTACTAATACCATCCAAAAAACGGATACAATTTTCCAATACTTCAATCCTATTATTATAGGCATAAATAAAAGAACTGCAAATAAAACAAATAGTAGATTGAGTAGTAAAACATCACTAAATAGATTGTGACTAATCCAGTACAATAAAAATAAGCTTTCTCCCCAAACAATAAAAACTAGTTTTAAGAAATATTTCTTTATTTTAGTGTAAATGACCGGTAAGAAAAATAAGGAGCATATGATAATAGATAAAATTGATGAGCCTGTAAACTCAAAAGCTCCAAAGAGATTCAAAGATTCTAAAACATCAACCCCACTTAAACTTTTATATATTATTATAAAATTAACGAAAGGTAAAATGTTCCACACATACCAACCTGATTTCCAAATTTCCCAAGAAATTCTCCACTGATAAATTCCAATACAAAGATAGAAAAGAAAAACACCCACGTTAATACTGAATATTATCGGGATGGGATCTGTAAACGGGATTGAAAATGAAGTAATTATAAAGAAATACAAAAAGGTGGGAATGCAGAATATTATTGCGAATAAAACAAAATAAAACGATTTCCTTCTAAAATTTGCAGGAGATTTGTTAAATAGTAATACAAAAACGAATCCTGTTATACCCGATGTTAAAGTAAAGGTAAGTAGTGGGTTGAGCCCGATGTACGGGGGATTATTAAAAAGCAAAAAATAAGAAATGAAGCTTATTAAATCAAAAACTGCTAGTAAAACGCAGGGTTTAATAAACCACTTATACATAACATTTTTCAGTCGATAAAAGTAAATTCCCATGAAAAATAAAAATAAAAAGAGTGAGATTGTTATGTTGTAAATTAAAGGGATTATAGTATAAGAAAATAATAATGAAAAAGATAATAGAGAGAAGGTTGTATATAATGTGAACTTTTCAAAAATATTATTTCTTTTATAGTTTAACCATATTGAAAAAAGTAAAACAATAGATATGGCTGTTAAATAAATTTGGGTATAATATTCTAGTAAAGTTAAATCCAAGGTATTCATATAAATGAAAGCCCCGAAAGGAACTGTCGTAATTGCTATAAACAGTACATATCCTAAAAGTAGATATATGAAAAATCTGACTACGTTTATCATAGAACGACATGATAAAATAAGAATTAATATAAAAAAAGAGAATAAAATAGGAACGATAGTAAGCATAAAAAATTGACTTGTTAACAATAAGAAAGATGATAGATAAAATTTGATCAATTGGGTGATGGTATAGTTTTCTATTACCGAATTATATCTCAAGAAACAGAAGTAGAAAAATAAAATTAGGTTAGTTATTATAACCGTAAGTGGAAGAAAGTTAAATACATTGAATGAAGAAATGTTCCTTGTAAGAACATTGAAAATATCCAAGAATAGACTTAAACTTGAGATGATAAATACTCCTAGAAATACTTTTTTTGTGAAGATTTGAGTTCTATCTGAAATTATTTTTAGATTTTTGAAATAAGTTAGTGAAATCGGAGTTAAAATTGAGAAAAATAGCATAAAGATGATTATCTGTGTTATAATTGAAAGGGGAACAACAAGAGATATGAAAAGGCATATAAAGATCTTAAATGAAAACCATAAAATCAATTCAAGCCAATTTCTTAACGATTTAAATTCTAGTTCTATCAATTTTGACCTGATGAGAAGTAAGTTAAATAAGAAAAAGAGTCCAAGATACCACACAATATTTAAAGGAATTAATCCAAAGGGGAGGAAATTTAGTATATCAGTAATTAGAATTAAAGATACTATTAAAAATGACGATGAAAAAACAAATCCATATAGTATACTTTCACGTAAGTATTTACTAATTTTCAATTCTTTAGAATAATTAGATATCAACCTTAAAGTATAGAAGTTTAACACGAAGAATATAAAAATTGTCAGACTATATGATAATTCATTCAGTAGATAAGGGAAGATCCAAAAAGCTGAAAAAAGTGAAAATGAAAACCAAGTAAGGATTTCAAGTAATTTTAAATGTTTTATTATTTTTTCAAATATTTTAAACTTCATACAAATGAAATCTAAGAAATTCAGAATTAGAAATAGCAATATTAAAGTAATTGTAGTAATAATGAAAAAATCAACTCTCAATAATTCTAATCCAACTATAGTTGGAATTAATACTATAAATCCAGACAGGAGTAGACTATTAACAAATATGGTGTTTTTAACAAGGTTTTGATTAAAAAGTTTTTTTTTATAAGAAAATAAAATGGGGAGGTAGAAGAAAATTGATGCTGCAATGAAAGGAAGGAGAAATCTGTATATCATTCCTGGTAAAAGGATAAAAAAATAATAGAATACTGTAGTCCCTGTCAAAAGAATTTCAATTAAAACTTGAGATTTTAATATTCTTCGTTGATATTTATCACCTAACCCATAATGCTTTACTATATAGTAAATTAAGATTAAAAGACTAAAGGCTATATAAATTGAATAATTTAAAATCGAAATTACATCCACAACTTCTCCTAAGCGAAAAAATAAATCCAAACTGACAATAGCTGGTATCATTGTTAGGAAAATGGTGATAAAGATGCAATCTATTACTAATATCTTGCCTGTTAGATGCTCATATCTCTTCATTCTTTGTATGTAGTAAATTGGAAAAAATAAAATTGAGAATAAACACAGGAATGGAATCAAAAATACGTAGAAAGTATTAACGGTGTATAAAAAGGAATAATAAAAACCCAAACCCGCACTAAATATTAAGAATATTAGGTTTATTTTAAAAACTATTGAACCTGAAAATATAACATTATTTCTCCAAAGCAAATTAATGAAAATAGTAATTACTAATAAAGAAAGATAAGAAGATAAAACTAATTTATCGTACAATCCTAGATTTATTAACAAAATAGAAGAAAATGAAAAGAAAAACAGAATATATAGTTCAAGAGTCAAAATATAATGGTTTATTCCGGTGTAACGCTTAAATGAAGAGTCTTTGATTTTCTCTAACTGTAATCCAAATTTCAGATTAATTTGAGTAAGAATAGACAAAAATAAGAAATCTAATGATAAAATGAAAAAATTATTTAGAGAGTATAGAAAAATAACCAGAAATATATCAGCAATTAAAAACCATAAGAAAACATAAGTTAAACGTAAGAAGTTTTTTCGAGAAAATATACCCAAAAGGTAATTTGCAAATATAAACAAGATAAAAATTAAAGGAAATAATAAACTAGACAGAATTAGAAGTTTCATTGCGGTAATTCCCTCAAACAACACAAAAAACCTTAAATTAACCAGAATAAAGATAAATAGTTCAATGAGAAATATTTGTGCAAATACACTCATCCTGAAAAGTTTTGAACGTTTTATTGAGAATAAACGAGCATATAAAATGTAAAAAGACACTAAAGAAACAGTAGAAACCAATATTCCATGTAATAAAATGTTAGAAATGAATATTATTAACGGATTTGAGGTGAATATTGCTAATTCAAAAATAATTAAGGTTTCAAATGTGGTATACCCAAAAAGTGAATAAGCAATAATAGTAAAACTCGCAATAGCCAGAAAATTTTGGATAATGATTATATTTTCCTTAACAAAATACTCACTTTTTACAAGGATTTGTAAAATAAAGTAAAAAGATATCAAAAATATTATGAATTGGATATTTAAGAAGAAAACGCTTGAAAAAAGCCCAAAAGAAATCGCTATTAGAATACATGCAAAATTAACTAGGAGGATATATTTATTATATTTTTTTGGACACATTTTTGCTTTCTGTTCATAATAGGCAAAAATAAAGAAAAAGGGCAAAATTACTAACACTACCCAGTAAGTTCTTACAAGAAAACAAAAAAACGTTATAGATCCAATTAAAACTCCTGATAAAATACTATTATATTTTTGATATTTGATGCCCTGAGAGGGAATCTCTTCTTCAGAATCATCACTCTTTGTAGAAACTTTATCGATGTCAAGCAAAGAGTTATAATAATAGTTAATATAAAATAACATTTTAAAGTAAATCAATACAAAAATAATACTTAAAAAAGACCAATTCATCAATTCTAAACTTGTATGTTGAATACCTGAGAAAAATAATATAACAAAAGGCATTTGAATTAATAAGATGAAAAATAAGCTTGTGATTGAGATAACAAATCGTTGTTTAAATTTTACTAAATTTTTGAGAATTGGTTTATTTTCCTGAATAGAATCCTTAATTTCACTAGAATATTTCCGTGTTGTCATGAAAGTGATAAGATAAAATACCAAATTCGTTATTAAAGCAAAAAACCAAGAGAGATCTGTGAAAAAAGTAAGCGAAAGGAAAATAAGATGAGTAATGTAATTGATAAAAATTATAAAATTATAAGGTTGTTTTACTATTGATTGGAAATTGGTAGCATGTTTGAATTCTCCCTCTTCCTTATTAAAAAAACCAATAGGTTGGTATCGATAATAATAATATACGATATTATAAAGAAAAGCAAAACTTATTAATGGAAGCAGAGCAAAAGATTCATTTCCCCCTGAAAGTAGAGTAAAAATTGGTGTTCCAATGAATGAAAAAATCGAGATTAGAAATATGATGTTAATTCTAGCGGTAAGATTATTTTCCTTATTCAGGAAAAATGGTTTTTTACGATATTTGTCAAAAGCCTTATAAAAGAAAAGAAGAGCAAACATGTATGTTATAACTGTAAGAGATAATTCTATGAAAACGAATTCACCCGGTATATATGAGAATAACCAATAACCGGTAAAGCCCGAAGCTAGGGGTGCTACAACCAAAAAAAAAGTAAACCACCAGATCTTCTGAAGGAATTCTGTAGCTTTTTGAAGGCCCTCTTCGGATTTCTTGCTATATTCAGATTCCATGGTTCAAACCTTTTTTTTTGGATCTTGGATATAAAGATAACTTAAATATTTAAATATAACAGAATTGTTCCTCTTGATATAAAAAGATCGTTGTACCTATATAACTGATTGTTCAAAAATAGCGGTAATCTAAAAATTTTAGTGGTAAAATTTAACGAATTACATGCAAAACCAGATAATTAATTCATTGACTATTTGAATTTAGGTAAATAAGTTTTCTGCAACTCAATCATTTCATTGAATATATTTTCTGCCATTTCAAAGCTACCCACATTAGGATCAACCGCTAAACTAGCAATCGCAAGATCTTTTGACCTAGTTAATACGGCCTCAACACATAAATCCTGAATTGTTGCTTCAATACGAAGGAGTGCTGCAATATTTTTCGGTAACGTCCCAACCTTGACACCATGAACACCATCTTTATCAACTGTTGCCGAACACTCGAGGATTAAGTCTTGCGGCAAATTTTCAACTATATTATCATTTGAAATGTTAACCGCAAATTC
Source organism: Promethearchaeota archaeon (assembly GCA_019894875.1). The sequence continues at coordinate 48,230 of JAGXNR010000005.1, forward strand.
GTAGGAATTTTTATCATTAATTATCCCCTCTATTATAGGCACGGCTCTTTCTCCCGAACGCCTTTTGAATAGAATTCCCTCTTTTGGAAATGTTCCTTTTTTAAGTAGCTTATAATTTTTATCAAATATGTCATATATCTTATGTCCGCCACTATCCATCGAATCTATCCAATCAACCATATCTTGGGTATTTGTGAATTCTTCCCCAAATTGTAAATATTCTCCTATGTGGTTGTCTCCGGCATATGAAAAGTATCCAAATCTCTTATATATTTCAAAGGTAAGAGAAGAAAATTCAAATCTCCCCTCATTATCCTTAAAATATGGGAGAACTTTCTTATTAAATTTTGACATTAAAGATTTTTTTGTAGATAAATCTTCTATTCCCAAGAGGAAGGTAAAGTGGTTAAGTCCACCGACTTTAAGCCTCAACTCTTTAATAGGTTTATTTAACATGATCGGTAAGTGATGTGTCATGAATCCAATTTGATGACAAAGACCAACAAATTTTAATTTCTGCACGGTTCTTTTAATAGCTAGACACACTCTTGACATTGGATTTGAAAAATTAATGAAGAATGCGTTAGGGCAGATTTCTTCAGCATCTTTAACAATTTCAACGATGGAAGGTATTATTCTCCACGCATGGAACGTGCCCCCTGGTCCACCACACTCCCCTAAAATTTGTGTTGACCCATATTTTCTAGGTATATTATAATCTTGTCGCCATAATTTCATCCGATCTCCAATTTCAATCGAACTAATTATAAAATCTGCGTTTGAAAATGCGGTTTTTCTATCTAAAGTCATTTCAATATTGAATTTATTTTTAGATATTTCATTTTCAGCCAATAGTAGCTCATATATCATTTCCAATTTATCTTTATTTACATCATGAAGTACAACTGTAGAACCTTCCAGTTCATTACTCAAATAAAGATCGTTAAACATTGGAAGTCCAAATGAAATTGATCCTGCTCCAACTAAAACAATTTTCTTTCCCATCCGTTAAAATCTCCAAAATCATAACATATTCAGATTGAGTTTAATTAAGACAGTATTGAATTAAAAAATTATTATAAGTCTTCTTTCAAGATTTCCTCATACACCCTTATCAATTTATAATCTTTTTGATGACATGTGGGAAATGTATGGGCAAAGTTTAAATATTACTTCTAACATCTCATTATTAATGAGTTTTCACAATAATACTATGGATCATTGTGGTGGTTTTACATTATCAGTAAAACCGGTAATAATCCGTAGTATTATTAAGAGAGAATAAATCTTTCTGACTTTTTTCTTATAATTTTTACTGATTTGTTCTCTTTTATGATTACTTCTCAATAAAGATTATTCGAAATTGGCTTAGAGAAAGATTTTTTTTCCAAGTGAATGAACTCAATAAAAAAAAAGAGGTGAAAAATGGTGGAAAAAGAATCAGATACTGAGGATCTGATATTGGATTATTATAAAGATTGGGATTCTTCTAAAGCTCCAGTGATGTTAGTTTTTGATAGTTCTACTGATTTTACTGAAAATATCGATAATGTTGATGAAAAATCACGAGCTTATCTTAAGAAGAAATATTGGTGATGATTGTCCCAACGGAATTTTTTTTATTTTTTTATTCTTTTTTTATTAACCTTTTCATAATCTCTTCTAACATTTTAGGTGGTGGAGGTACATTATCTAATATTTCAGTTACATACCCAAACAATTTTCTTGTATCATAATATACAAATCTATTTGTTGGAAGCACACCACTAATCATTCGTTTTAATCCCTTTGCATCCCATTTCTTAGCTTCTTTCTCGATATCGGTCACCAAAATACCAACATGATGAATTCCACCTTCAGGATTCTTCTCTAGAAACTCAGAATAAATAGATTTATCATCTAACGGTTGAAATAATTCTATCATAGTACTACCAATATTCGCAAATCCTACTTTTATTTTTAGGGGTTCAGTAAGTTCCTCAATAAATGTATTGACCTCAACAATTGAATCAACTATTCTTATATCTGACATCCCATAAAGATCCTTAATTTTTTCTGCTACTTTTGAAAAATCTTTATATACCACTCCTATATGATGTAAGTGTTCAAACATTAGTAATCAATATCCTTTTTTTTTTAAATTCTTTTATTGGAATAGAGGTTTTTAATAAAAATATTATAAACTCCCTTAATAATTTAGACCTAACTAATAACCTTGGTTTTTATTTGAGTAATGTTTCTATTCTTTCTAAAGCTTCTTTTATTCTTTCTTCTGGTTGAGTTAATGCAAATCTAACAAATCCCTCCCCATATTCCCCAAAACCCGTTCCAGGTGTAAGTATTACTCCTATATCCAGTAATTTTTTGACAAATTCAAAACAAGTCATTTCACGGAATTTCTCAGGAATTTGCGTCCACACATAAAAAGTTGCCTTTGGTAAATCAGTTTTCCAACCAATGTTATTCAAACCATTAACAAGAAGATTTCTTCGATTTTCATAAATTTCTATACTTTTAGCAACGATAGCTGGTTTTTGATTTGATTTATATTCCTGTAATCCTTTGGTTACGGCTTTTTGGATAAATATAGGACCACCAGAGTCGATTTGAGATTTGACTTTCCGTAAACCTTCAATTATTTCAGCGTTTCCCGCCACCCAACCGCAACGAAATCCCGTCATATTAAACATTTTTGACGTACTATTTATTTCAACATGTTGATTATTCACTTGTAAGATACTCGGTGCAATATAGTCTTCAAAAGTAAATTCAGAATATGGATTATCATACACAATGATAAAATTATAGTCTTCTGCATAATCAGAAACTTTTTTTAAAAAATCCATTGGTACAATAGCCCCCGTTGGGTTATTTGGATAATTTAAATACATTAATTTTGCCTTCTTTAGAATTTTTCTGTCAATTCTCTCTAAATCTGGAAGGAATCCATTCTCTTTTTCTAAGGGCATTAAATAAGGTTTACCATCACAGAGTTTAGTAGCACCATTTATATACACAGGATAACCCGGATTAGGACATAATACTGTATCTCCCGGATTAATAAAAGCTCGTGCGATATTAGCAACACCTTCTTTACCACCCATAACATGGGTAATTTCTGTTTTAGGATTTAGATTTATGCCATATCTTACCTTATTCCATCGTGCAACTTCTTCTCGAAAGAATTCTTCTCCCATACTTGAGGGATAGTTCTGATTCTCCGGATTCCTTGCTTGTTCAATCATCTCTTGAACTATTATTTCGGGGGTTGTTAGATCCGGATCCCCTATTCCTAACGGGATAAAATCTACCCCTTCCTTGCGCTTTTCTGCAATAAGTTGCTCAATCTCAACAAAGATGTATTTCGGTAAGGTTTTTACCCTTTCAGCATACTCCAATTTCATAGTAGTAACCATTTCATCAAAAGTTAGTTAAACGTGTAAACATAATCATTTTTAAAATGATAAAAATTTTTTGCTTAGAATAACAATAACTCTTTAATCCTACAACAGAACGAAAAGGTATAAGAAGTCTTTACGATGTAGACTGTTCTACTAAGGAATTTTTTCCAAAACCCAAAGAAGTAAGATTAAAATAAAATTAACTAATCATTGCGCATTTGAAGTTCACGCTTATAAGATCTAATTCGATTTTGAATAAGCAAAACAGGTTTAGATTCCCTCGAGATTCCATAATTCTTAAGAATCGATTCTAAAAGCCGTATTGAGTTTTCTAATAAACTTTTTCTCTCCCCGATTTTATTTACCATTTTTCATCCCCCAAGACCTTGTAGTTTCTATTAGAAATAGAATTACCGATCTTAAAAATTGAAAGAGTCAAATAATTTTGTATAATTCTATTGGAGTGGATAACTAAAACGAATTATTTCTCGAAAAATAATTAAATTATTGAATCTTTTCTGGTTTAACCACAACTATAGTATTACTTAGCTTAGGAAATTAAAATGAACGATAAATTATGGAATGGTGTAGCAAAGAACATCGTTAAAGCAGGAGTTTTTCCCGTTGCTATATCTAATTCATTAATTGAGATACTTCAAGAGCTATTAACTGAGGAACAAGCGAAATTCGTATTGGTATTCAAAAAATCATCAATGACGCTTGAGCAAATTAAGCAAGAAACAGATATGGATGAAGATTCTATATTACAAATGCTCGAAACTCTGATGTATAATGGTATAATTATCGGTGCAATGAGTAGGAGTGCTAAGGTAATGGTTTATAGGCTCATGGGACCATTTCCCGGTATTTTCGAATATACCAATTTAAGAGGGGAAACAGATGAGAAACATGTTAAACTCGCTAAATTATTTGAAAAGATGCATTCAGAAAGAAATGAAATGACCCCAGAAATTTACGAAGCTATGAAAGAAACCTTTAAAACTATGCCCCCCACTGATAGAACCTTACCTGTCGAAAAAGAAGTAGAAGTGGGAACCGAAAGCGTAATGCCCTTTGAGGATGTATCTAAATATATTGAGGAATATGATGATATTGCTTTAGCTCATTGTTATTGCCGACATCACAAAGATCTGGTAAACGATCCATGTAAATTAGGAGCATCAAAACAAAACTGTTTTCTTCTTGACAAAAGTGCTGTGTTTGCTATTGAAAAAGAATTCGGCAGGCGTATTTCTAAGGAAGAAGCTTTAAATATTTTAAGAGAAGCAGAAGACCAAGGTCTGGTTCATAAGGTATTTCATGTTCATTCGGATGTTAACAGAGGGATAGAAGCGATTTGTAATTGCTGCAAATGTTGTTGTGGAATAATAGGGATGTATCGTGGAGGTGCTATGCCATTACACACCGTATCTTCATATCTTGCAGAAGTAGATGAAGAATTATGTGTAGGATGTGGAACCTGCCTTGAGATGTGCCCGATGGAAACGATTTATGCTAAAGATAATATAGCTATTGTTGATATAGATAAATGTATTGGATGTGGGGTATGTGCTCACCATTGCCCTGAAGAAGCAATACATCTGAAGAGAACTGGCCCCAGAGATGTAATTATTCCTCCTAAATCAGCAGAAGCGAATTAATACTATAAAAATAATTTATATTTCAATTTTCTTTAATCAACCCTAATTCCTTCTTCTATAAGCACTACTATTTCGATAGATTTATAGCGTTTAGCTTTTCATCCAAAGAAATGCATCTTCTTTAGTATCTACCAAATTATTCTTACCTTTTAAATGACTATTCCAGGGAAAGGTTTTTGGATCAAAAAGCCCTATCCCTGAATCTGTCCACCATTCAATCCGTTGTTTTATCATTTCAAATGACCTGTAATCCCAAACATTATAGGAAGTGTAGCATTGGAATGTATCCATTTCTCTCATAGATCGATAGATTTTTTGAGCTATTCTATATTTACGTCTTTCAGAGTCAAGAGAATGATGTTTAAAAAGTAGATTTAAAATTTCTGTCGCTTCTTGAATACTTTTTAATGGTTCTAGGACCTCTTTTTGTTGTTCAATTACCATCTTTAAAATTTCATTGCTTTCTTTTAATTTATTGCCATCAAAGCTTCTCCAAAAATCTTCAAGTAATTGAATTGCATTTATAATGTCCTGTTTTTCCTTCATAGAAGATGAGAGCAAACCCGCAACTTCGCTGATAACATCATTACCTGCTATTTCAGGATTCCAAAGATATCTACCAAAAGCATAATCATCAATAAAACGTGTTTTAGGTAATACCCTATATCCTACCATACCTTTCAAATTTGAACCTAATGCTTGAATTGAATCTGATATTCGTTCTTTTAACAAATTTATATGAGGTTTTGGAAAAATCAATTGATTTTCCACACCACCTTCAGGATCAATTAAAAATACAAAATCATATACCTCGTAACCTTGATCTATAGCCATTTTTAGTGTTTTTCTAGTTATGTCTAAAATCTTAACTTCTTTTGGAATTTTCGAAAATAATTGATCACGGAGCCCCTTAATTGGTGGTATGTCAAAATGCTCTTTAATATTCGCAAACCAAGTCACAAAAAAGAGTTGCTCTGAATTTCCGTTTTCCTTAATAAACTTTAAGTGTTCAACAATCAGATCGGCAAGATTGTTTCTACAATATTCACAATTACATCCACCACCCTCGAATGAAATCGAAGCATGACTCGAAACGTTTTTGAATCTTTTAAGTGAGTATTTAAGGAGTTTATCCCCAATTTCTTTTCCTTTTTGGGAGCAATGGGTAATACCATGATAAAGATAGATTTCTGCTCTAATATCTGGAAATTTAATCCATAACTCGGTGGGAAGTGCATCAAAAACATATAATAAAATAATTTCAAGACCTATATCTGTTGCATATGTAAATAATTTCTCGTAAACATCATATTTCCACGAATTTTTTTCCAATTCTTCATAATCAGGATGATATATTACTAACGCAGTCATTAGAAACATAACTGAGGTGTAATTAAATGATCGAAGCCTATTAAAGTATCTTTTCCACTGTGAAAGCGTCCAATTTTCAGTAGAAAGATCACCTAACCCATAAGGCATATTTACCATCATACAACGTGTTTCAAAGAATGGACTCTCAAAAATATTCCAGTTAATTGAAAAAGGATCTTGTGTTTGCTGTTCCTTTAACTTCATATATAGGTGATATACTCCATTTGCAAGACCTCGATCTCCTACGGCTAAAATAAAAATCTGTTTTTCAGTATTTTGAATATCTTTATTATCCCTATAAATTACAAAATCATCATATTTTTTCAGGAAATTCGCTTTATTTAAATTTAATTTTTTAATTTCTATTGAATTATTTTGCATTGTAAGAAAATTAAAAACGCTATTTGAATTTGGATCTGCTTCTCCAATCCAACTCACCAAAACCTTAATAGCTTGTTCAATTTGCGTGCTCTTATTATTATTATAATTAATTTTGTAACTCATTTCTTTTCACTTTTTTAAAATATTGTTTAAATTTTTATTTCAATTTACGTTAATTCTTTTTATTATTTAATTTAAATTGAATCAATATTAAGAGGAATAATAATGAGCGAAAAAAATTATGTTTTAGTTGAAGAAAATGAAGATCAAACGATAACAACCATTAAGTTGAATCGCTTAGAGAAAAGAAACGCGTTAAATTGGGATGTAATAAATGGTTTAGAAGATGCAATCGAAGAGGCAGAACGTTCAAAAACCCGAGTTATCATCATTACTGGTGCATCCGATTATTTTAGTGCAGGAATTGATTTAAATACCCTCTCGGGTCGAGATAGTTCTGGAGGGGAAAGAAATCCTGATTTAAATACACCCCCTCATTTTCGATATAACTTAAATACGAGATTTCACCCTTTGGTAGTAAAAATTGGGAAAATTGAAAAGCCTTTTATTGCTAGAATTGAAGGATTCTGCTTAGGTTTAGGTTTTGAGTTAGCACTTGCTTGTGATTTTCGATTCTGCCTAGAAAATGCTTCATTCAGCATGCCCGAAGTAAAAGTAGGAATTATTCCTGACGTTTCCGGGACAACAAGACTTACTCGTCTTTGTGGAATATCACATGCCAAAGATATTGCCTTAACGGGAAGGATTTTTGATGGTATTGAAGCTTTTAGAATGGGTGTTGTTAATGGTGTAGCGAAGGATAGGGAAAAATTAGACACATTGGTAAAAAAATATACAGATGAATTAATTGGAAGTGCCCCGCTGGCTGTTGGAATGGGTAAACGGCTAATTGACTCTATATATGGTCAACATCTTGAATTCGGCTTAGAAATGGAAGGACTTGCAAATTCCCAATTATTAACCTCAAAAGATTTTATGACAGGCGTGATGGCTAGAATCCAAAAGAAAAAACCAGAATGGCAAGGTAAATAAAACAGACATTCGTAAGAAATGAATTTATAAAGGAAATTAGTATGGTTAAGCTTGATGTGTAAGTTCTAAATAGTTTTGAATTATTTTATTATGAAACTGTTTTGGTTGAATTTGTAATTCTTCGCTTAACCAAATTTTATTTAAAATTTCATCACGCGAAATCTCCAATCTTATATCATAAGCTATTTCTTTTTCCGACACAATTGAGTAACAATAATACTTGTATTTAAATTAGTGTATAATGAAAAAAAGATAAACATGTTAATTATTAACGCATTAATATACTACAGGTTCATTAGTATAGTAGCTTTTTAACCCATAACTCTACATAAATTTAAAGTAAATTTGATTTATTCATTTTTAAAATATAAGTCATTGAATTTTTTACCCCAAATTAATTAATGTTGAATAACCCATTAATAAAATTTTGTATGGAAACTATATAGATCTAAAGAATTATATAGCGTTCTGCTTAAAAGTCATGAAATTAATACTAAATTAACCAACAATTTTTTCTGATTTACATGAAAGAGATTGACGAAAAAGAGCTTAATAAGCTGAATATAGATCAATTAACCCATCTTTTTATGGATGTCATTAATGAACAAAACTTAAAACTAATTGAAGGAATTGAGTTTCTTGTAGAGGAAAAATTCGGAGACTTTGAAAAGAATTTACATTATGTAATTGAAACGAATGCAGAGGTTAGAATTAAAAAGCGCTTTGAATTTAAAATATTTAAATCAAAATTAATGTTTTCAAAATCAGATCGATTAAAACTTTTCACTAAAATCAATGATATTAAAAACATCGGGGAATTCTTCGCTAGCAAATTACTCCTTTATAGGGCTGTTTTCCCTGATGAAAAATATAAGTTACAAATTCGAAGCGTTCTTAAATCTTTAAAAACAATTTCCAATAGGCTTTCTGACGCTGTTAAATTAATTGGATCTGATTTGAGTAAAGCTCATGATATCTGTGAAGAAATTAAAGAAGAAAGACGTAAGATGAGAAACGAAGAATGGCAACTTTTAAAACAACTCTATAATTATGATATGGATTACTTATCAAGGACCTTCATTTATCTTAAAGAACTGATTGAAGACATCATGATGTTAGCAGATCATATTAAAAATTTTGCAGAATCCATCCAATTCTTAGCAACAAAATACCTAGTTTTCGAATAAAAGAAGGAATTCATGATTTGTTATGGCTGCTGAAATTGACTTGATTCTAATCATAGTTTTAATTGTTATGGCAGTAGCTTTAGCTTTTAGTATCGGTGCAAACGATGAAACTCTTGCTTCTCTTATTGGTGCAGGTGTCCTCAAATTTAAGATCGCATTAATTATAGGTGGTACCGCCATAGGGGCAGGGATGATAATGTTTAGTGGAGGTTTTGTTCCTGAAACCGTAGGTCGAAGTCTTTTAGGCGAAGGTTTACAATCTCAATACACTAATATTATGCTTTTAACAGTTTTAATCAGCAGTATTGTCTGGTTAGTCTTGGGCAGTTTTGCAGGGATCCCTCTAAGTAGTACTCATTCTTTAATTGGTAGTATTGTTGGGGTAGTTATTGTTTACTCTATATCTCAAGGAGGAGTTGATCTTGCTACCGCATTTAACTATACAAAATTAGGAAACGTTGTGTTAAGTTGGTTTATTTCACCGATATCCGGTTTTTTAATAACATATCTCCTGTATAAAGTGAGTGCTAAATTTTTCTTATCCCGACTCAAAGGGCTTAATCAAATTGAAAAATCCGAGAAATCGTTTAAATGGTTACTGTTAATTGCAGTTATATTTGCCGAAATATGGGTTGGAGCTAACTCAGGGGAAGCTTTGGGTATTCTACTAGGGCTTAGAGAAAATGGTTCCATCGACAATGCTCAATACATTACATATGCAGTTTTTTGTGCAATTTTTGCCTTCCTGGGTATTTATTTTGCGGCTCGATATGTTATTCGCAATCTTGCATCCCATATGATCGATACACGTCCTAGTGAAGGATTTATTATTCAAGTTAGTTCTGCGATAATCTTAATGATAGCTACACTATGGGCACTTCCAATAAGCCACTCACATGTAATTGTATTTTGTATAATTGGTATGAGTATTGCCCAAAAGAAAGAAGTAGATTATAAAGGTCTAGGAAAAATGGGAATCTATTGGGTTCTCACATTTCCAATAGCAGCTTCTTTAGCGGGATTTTTATATTTTATTTTAAGTTCATTTGGATTATCATGATAAATATTAAAATATTAAAAAAAATATAATATAATAATTGAAACTAAAAGGTGGTATAAATGGGTTCTTTAATTGAATTTTTGAAACGAGAAACAGCAGTAAATGCATTAGAAAAAACAGTAAAACATGCTAAAATAGTACAAGAATGTGTAAAGAATTTAGATATTGGTTTACAGATTTTATTACATGAAAAAGATGTTGAAAGATCACATAATCTATTTCATACTGTCGATAATTTAGAAAGAGATGCTGATACTTTAAGGAGAGAAATCCTAAAAGATATTTCAACAGGTGAATTAAATCCTAGCGTCAGGCAAAATCTTTCTCATTTGATAAAAAGAATGGATGATGTTGCTAATTGTTGTACAGGTGTTGCTCGAAGAATAAATACAATACCGATGAAATTTTGGGAAGAAAGCAGTAAAGAAACAATCGAGGCTATCCTGGAAATGATGAAAACGACAGTTGATTGTGGACAATTTCTAGATAAACTTGTACTCGATTTACTTGAGGAAAGAAAATATATTAAGGATTACTCCCAAAAAGTTAACCAATTTGAACATACAGTGGATTTACTTAATATTAAACTCAGGAAACGTCTACAAGAAACAGAATACACGGTTAATCCTTTTACAATATTTACAGCAGGGAATGTTTTTGATATTTTAGAAGCAATATCTGATGCAATTGAAGCTGTCGCCGATTATATTCTAGTACTGTTAACAAATTATTAATGGTGCTAAGCTGAAACAAAATTGATTTTCTGGGGTTTTTGATTTATTTAAGACTAGAATATAAATAGAATAAGTTAAATCAAGCTGTTAATAATTATCTCTGATATATCTCCAGAATATTCTCCCGTTCTTCTTATACTTTCAATAATATAACCAATGGCAATTGAAGACTTAGTATTATTACTCGAGCTAAAACTAATCTTTTCCGTGGTAGAAATTAAGCTTTTTATTAATTCTATACATTCATTTGCTAGATTTATATCTTTTTGGAGCCATGCATCTAAACTTCTGTTCATTAATTCTATAGAAAGATTACTAGCACCCTCAATTTCACCCTTTATCTTATCATCTACTCTCGAGTCACCAAGATTTATAACCTTCTTAGAAATCTTTACGGCGTGGTCAGCTATCCGTTCTAGGAAGCGACTTATCTGTTGAAAATGAACTGCATCTTCTAAGGTCACACCCATTTTTTGGCATAAAATTATATCAGATAATGCAATACTTACTTGTCGCATTATTAAATAGTGTAATCTATCAATCTCATTATCACTTTTTATAACATTTTCTGCTAAGTTCAAATTACTCGTTTTAAATGCATTCATTGAATCTTCGAACATTCCTTGTGCGAGAATATACATCCTTCTTATCGTTTTTTCAAAGGGCATCTCCCTAGGATTCACTAGATCTTTAATTTTTATGAAATTAGGGGACTCTTCCTCAATCTCCGGACCTATGGCGATTTGGGTAAATTTTCTTATGGTATCTCTTATGTGTGGTTCAAATTTTTTACCTGATTTAATAATAATTATAGAAAATCCCATTATATACGCTCCTATTAACACTCGGAATAGAAAGTTATCATCAGGAAAATCCTCAACATCTATTTCTTTAATTTTTTGAATCCTTTCTGTCTTAATTTGTGGTGTTATCAACAAATTACCATCTGGTTGACTTAGAATCCCTAATGTATCGTTTTTCTCAATACCATTCTTATCTATCCATGCTTTAGGCAGCGATATAGTATAACTCGAACCACCCGTCTTTTGAACTTTTCTTGTTTGAAATGACATATAAATTCATAGCTCATTGATAGCAAAATAACTATATAAAAATTTAATCATTAATATATTTATAAGTTTTTCTATATAGAATATATAGTTTGATTTTTCTTAATATATTTTTCATCTTTAATTCTGATTATCCCCGTACGAATGAACTATATTATTTAATAACAGAAACAAAAAATACTTAGGAATAATCTATTAAACTCTTAATGGGAATTTAGAGGCAGAAAAACCAAAGAAACATCTAGTTTTAGTTTATGTTTTGATACTAAAATTCAACTAAAGTAAGGAAGATCAAATTAAACTCTGACCAACAACACTCTTATGAGGTGTTTTTCCTAACATTTTTAAAAGAGTTGGGACAATATCTGTTGTCTTGCAAAAGGAACTATGATTGTGCGGGATGTCTGAAGAACCTCCGATAATTAATGGCACATTCATACATTCTCTTATACCCCTATCATGATTATATATATTTTTGTTCCCACTCTTCCCATTTTTCAAATTGAAAACGAAAGATCCATCATTACTTAAAATTATATCACTACTTCTTGGATTTTTAAAATGACGTGGAATTAGATCAGCATATAAGGGATAATCAAGGTGATAAGTCGCACTCAGCCATTCTTGGATAGTGTGGAATTTGCGATCCAATAATTTACTTGCTTTCTCATCACTTAAATAACCAAAAATATCGTGTTCATTATTATCAAATATATATCTTGTCTTGTAGTTATTACCAATACCTGTGTATTCAATTGAGCCCGAAATTACCTTTTTTGAATCTTTTATCTTCCGTTTTAAATGGATAATACCATTATTAACGGTGTTATTTTCATCTCTATAATACATCAGATGGCTCCCTTTGATTTTAAATAATTCTTGTAGCAAATTTACCTTTTTAGAACCATAATTTTCCATTTCCTCTATAGTAGGGTGAGACCAACCATTTTTCGTGTTACTATTCTTATTACCTCTGAAGTTAAAGAACCCAACTCCATCATACTTAGATATATTCATATTTCCCTTTAGATTCTTGCGAGGATGATAGTGAGTGAGTAAATTAGGTTTAAAAAATTGAGTAATTTCTCCAAATCTTTGTGCTTTATAATTTCCATGATCGGATGTTATCGCAATTGCAGTGTCGTTAAGATATCCCATTCTCTTCAAAGCATCTAACAATACACCTAAGACCTTATCAATATGTAAAATATTCAATTTATAAATCTGAGAATTATATCCAAAATAATGTAATAAGATATCGGGAGTCATAAACCAAAGAACAGATATTACTGGGGCTTCCTTATTCTTGAAATATCTCTTGGGTTTTTTAAATACATCAATTAACTTATGTACAATTCCAGAATCAGTTCTGATCATCATTTTTTTTTTGTTTTGAGGAATTCCTAAGGCAAGATAATACATCGCGAGTTTAGTCTTCCTCTCTGGAAAAAAATAAGTTGCCCCCCGGCTAATGAACTCTCCAATACTTGCTGTATTCTCGTCACCTGCCATTTCAAAAATTGTCTTACTTCTGTTGCCAATATCTCTATTTAACTTATAAATTTGCAAATTTTTGGCTGTATAATCTCTAAGATAAGGTGGTGCAAGATCACGACCCATCCAATTCATTAATGGTACACCATGACAATACTCTTTCTTATAATCCCCAGTATACGTTCCAGTAAGCATTGAAACTTGAGTTGGATAAGTAATAGGCGGAAAATCAGTTATACAATTTTTAGAATAAATCCCGTTCTCCATCAACTTTTTGATGTTAGGGAGTAAACCTCTATCTATAAAATGAAATAAGTGATCAGATCTTAAATTGTCAATTATGCAAAGAATAACTCTATTTATCTTATTCATAATATTATTAGACCTAAGGTAGGAAATATAATACTTCTATAATTAAAAAATATAATATTATTAAATATTCGAAAAAGAGAAATCTTTAAATCAAATTCAAAGGTTGAAAAATTTCATGGTAGTTATTGATGCCCATTCAGATTATGCTTTACATGTATATCGCGAGCATAAAAAAGGGAATAAAGATATCCTTAAGGAACAACATCTACCATTTTTGAGGGATGGTAGAATTAATATCGAAGTTTTAACTGTTGGGGGTGATTTTGATTTGTTTCCTGAATTTGACTCCCAAGATTACAATACAATACTTCAAGTTATTGATTCTATTCATAATGAAATTTACAATAATTCAGATTTATTTATTTTGATTAAAAATTCAATAGATTTAGATAAAATAAAAGAAAATGAAAAAATAGGTTTTATCTTAGCTTTAGAAGGTGCAAATTCGATAGAAAATGATTTTTCTCGCTTATATAAATACTATGACTTAGGATTGCGTTCAGTAGCTATAACTCATAACAACAAAAACCAATTTGCCGATGGATGTGCTGAAAACCCAGCTAAGGGTTTGAGCAACCTTGGTAAAAAATTCATAGAAGAACTAAATAGTCTTAACATTTTAATTGATCTTTCCCATATCTCTGAACCATCTTTTTGGGATGTTTTGGATATAATAGAAAAACCACCAATTGCAACACATTCAAATGTGAAAGCACTTTGCAATCATGCTCGTAATCTTACCGATACTCAAATTGAATCTATAGCTGAGAGGAATGGTGTTATAGGTATGAATTTTTTCAATTTATTCCTTGATGAGAATAAAAGTAGTGTTACCACAGAAAGATTAATTGATCACATTGATCATATCGTAGATTTAGTGGGAATTGACCATGTGGGACTTGGTCCAGATTTCCTTAATTATTATATCGAAGACCTCCAAGAACTTGATGAGCAATTGGCAGATCCATTTGGAGACTTGTCAGAACCAGATGATGTCTTTGAAGTTTTAGGTGATGTTTCTAGATTTCCTATACTTTTCGAGTTACTTCAAAAAAGAGGATACTCAGATAACGAAGTTAGAAAAATTCAGGGAGAAAATTTCCTTCGAGTATTTAAAAAAATACTAAAATAGCCTCTGGTGGGAATTGAACCCACGGCCGGCAGATTACAATTACAGAACGATTTATTTAAACCGCTGTCTGCTGCTCTACCACTAAGCCACAGAGGCAAATTTTTTTTCTATATTTTATAGGAAATTGTTATAAATTTTTAATTTTGTGGTTTTAGAGGGTTTAAAAATCTACACAAATAATTAAATGTTAACTTGAACTATTGTTCATAAATTACTAAATATTCTAATCAAGAATAATAGAAAACGATAAAAGGTAAAAAAGATGTCTCGATACAGCAAAGAGGACATTGTGAAACTTGCTTTTAAGATATACAAGGAAGGAGAAACGTTAGAAATATCAATCTGGCGCCTTGCGGAACTATGTGCTATTATTAACAAAAATGTAGAGAATGGGTATGATATTAAACCTCTAGAGACCGATAGTCCCGTTTTGCTTATTAGGGAGGATGTGAACGGTGAACTTCTTATGCCTCCTGAAGAAGAAATACGAGAAGTCGTAGATAATATCCACTACGAAAATCCTAGTCGTTCTGAGCTTAATTGGTACATCGCTGAGAAGACTTTATTATTAGATTGGATTAAGAATATAATAGCACAAAATAGATCTAATTCATAAAATCTTAAAACAAACTATTTGAGTCTACTTCTTTTAATAAGAAATTATATAAAAAATAAGTAGAATAACTATTAAAGTAGGAATAGTTGGGATTATAATAGATCTTATACTAATTATCATTAATTAATATTGAAAAATTAAATCATATAAGTTAGGATATTGCCTAGTTCAAGGAAAGGGAACAAAAAGAAAGATGACGACTCAAGTCAAACCTCTTTATTTTCTTTTGGGAATGACAGAGAAAAGGAAAAGGGATCTCTGATTGAGAAGGACGAAAAGGAGGAATTTATTGAGCAGAGTAGAGAATTACCCGAGGAAAAACCACCCATTAAAGAAAAGAAAACCTTAAAATCACCCCTAACAGAAAAGAAAGAAACTAAAAAACCATCTCAAGTAACATTCTATAAAGAAAATAATAACCCATTTGGGTTAAAAGAGGGAAATATTAAATTAGATAGTGTATTCCGAGAAGGTGTTACCTCAAAATATATTCGCTATCTAATTGAAAAGGGAGAAATCGTTGATAATTTAGAACAAGGTTTATTACTCGATGTTGACTATGACGGTGGACAAAACAAGGCATTTTGTAAATTCTATGATTTAGATACAGATGAAATAAAGATTTGGTTAGATAATACTGATCATGAACCATATTGCCTAAGCAAAGACCCGATTGTAGAATTGGAAAAATTATATTTCAACGAAAAAATCGGACAAACAACTCAAAAAAAGAAATTAACTGATTATATTGGTTTTAAACGATTTGAGCAAGTTAAGAAGTTTGATTTATTAAAAGATGAAGAAATTCAGATGACCAAACTATATGGTGAAACACCTACAAATATCGGGGGTTCTGGTACAAATATTCGTAATATCTTAGGTGAAAATGAAAAGAAAGCATGGGAAGCAGATATTCGGTACCACCTAAATTACATCTTTGATAGACAATTAATTCCTGGCTTAATTTATAAGATAAAAAACGGAAATCTAAATAAATTAGATTATGAGAAAATTGATGACGATTCAAAAAAAATGGCTAATGAGCTTCGATCTTTATTTGAGAGTGAATCTTCAGAAATTCAAGAGTTTTCCGAGGAATTTATGGATATTTTTATCACCCCTATTCCTGATGTTAAACGCATGGCAATGGATATCGAAGTAAAAGTAGGTGAGCATGATTATGGAATCCCTGATCCTCATCTTGCTAAACAAGAGGTTATAAGTGTATCTTTTGTCGCCACTGACGGATTGAAGCTTGTTTATATGCTAGAACGTGAAGAATATTCAATTAATGAGCTTCATAAAGAATTTCCTTCAGATGCTAAAATTGTTTTATTTAAATCAGAGAAGAATTTAATGATGGAGACATTTCGGCTGATGTGGAAATATCCTGTTATCATTACTTTTAATGGGGATAACTTTGATCTAAATTATTTATTTCATAGAGCCGATTTAAAATTAAAGATCAAAAGAGACTTAAATCCAATACACGTAAAGCGAGGATTTGGAATCATGTCAAAGGCAGAATGTGAATTAAGAAGCGGAATTCACATTGACGTATTTAATTTGTTCTTTAATAGAAGTATTTCTGGATATGCTTTTGGTGGGGTATATGAGAGTGCATCTCTAAATTCAATTAGTGCTGCATTATTAGGAGAAGAAAAGTATCAACATGAGGAACTTATTCATGAAATGGAATTTGATATTCTTTCATGGTATAATCTTAAAGATTCATTATTGACATTGGAACTAACAAAATTTAACAACTCCTTGGTATGGAATTTAATCGTCTTATTATGCCGGATAACGAAAATGCCTATTCATGACATGGTTCGAAGGCAAATATCAACTTGGATCCAAAATATTTTTTATTTCGAACATCGGAGAAAAAACTATCTAATCCCTCGACGCTCAGAAATATCCGAATTGAAAAGAGGAGGGATATTGATGTCAAGCGCTAATGTTAAGAAATTCCAAGGGGCTTATGTTATCCAACCTGTTCCTGGAATTCATTTTGATGTTGTAGTGATGGATTTCGCTAGTCTATATCCATCTATAATTAAAGAATATAATCTTTCATATGAGACGGTTTTATGTCCTCATAAAGATGATGAAGATAATCTTGTGAAAGGAACACCCTATCATATTTGCACTCATAAAATGGGGATCTTTGCCTATGTAGTCGGTTTTTTCCGAGATATTAGAGTAAAGTATTTCAAACCAAAGTCAGATGATAAACAATCAACAGCAAAACAACGCAGTTATTACCAAACAATCCAGCAAGCCCTCAAGGTGTTTATTAACGGAAGCTATGGCGTATTTGGCTCTCAGAACTTTCCATTGTTTTGTTTACCCGTTGCAGAAAGCACAACTGGAATTGGACAATATTCCATAAAGGAAACCATTAAAAAAGCTGAAACTCTTGGAATAAAAGTTTTGTATGGGGATACAGACTCTGTGTTTCTTTTAAATCCTTCAAAAGAACAAATGGAGGAAATTACTAATTGGAGTAAAAAAGAATTAGATCTTGATTTAGAAGAAGAAAAAACTTACCAATTTTTAGCATTATCAGATCGAAAGAAGAACTACATTGGGATATATAAGAATACAAAATACACTGATGTAAAAGGATTAGTTGCAAAAAAGAAGAATACCCCAGAATTTATCAAAAAAGCGTTTAGTGAAATGATTGAGATTTTGAAAAAAATTACAAATAATGAAGAATTTGTGAAAGCTAAAGATGAAATAATGGAGATCGTTAGAGAAAATTTAAAGAAAATAGGAAAACCGAACACATTTGTATTAGAAGATTATGCTATAAATATTGGCTTACAAAAAGATCTGAAAAACTATACTAAAACGATTCCCCAACACGTTAGGGCTGCTAGGGAACTAAGAGATGTGACAGGAAGAAACTTTCAAAAAGGTGAGACAATCAGCTTTATTAAAAGTAAGGGAGCAAGTGGGGCAAAAGCAATTGAGCTAGCTAAACTCCAAGATTTAGATACAAAAAAATACAAGGAGCTATTAAAATCTGCATTTGAGCAAGTCTTGGATGCGCTTGGTATAACCTTTGATGAAATTCGGGGTATAAAAAAGATGGATGCATTTTTTTAAAGTGTTTTAAAGAATGAGAATACATTATAATTTTCCAGAAGATATAAAAAAAAAATATTTTAACTCTAAATTATCTGAACTTCTTTTTTTAAGTGTTTTTGTATAAATTCTCCTATTTTCTCAGTTGCCTTTTGACCTTCTGGCGCCCACAAAGCAAACATTTGAAACATATGAATCATATCTTCCCATATATCTAAAAGAACATCAACCCCAGCAGTTTTTGCTTTTTCTGCTATTCGAATAGAGTCGCTTAGCAAAACTTCTGCACTACCTACTTGTATTAACATAGGTGGTAATCCTTTGAGATCAGCATATAAAGGTGATATATAAGGATTCTTGGGATCATCCTCTCCAACATATAAAGAAGCATAAAAGAAAAGGTCACTTGCATTCGCAAGTGGATCTACTTTTGCTTTTGTTCTAATTGTTTCTCCAGTCATAAGTAAATCTGCCCATGGTGAAAGTATAATTGCTGCGGTAGGTAATGTGATACCAGTGTCTCGTAAGTTTAAAAGCGTTGCAATTGTTAAACCCCCCCCAGCGGATTCACCTCCAATTATTATATTTTTAGGATTAATTCCCTCACTATCGATCAACCACTTGTAAGCAGCAACCGCATCATCTAAAGCGGCAGGATACGAATTTTCAGGTGCTCGATGGTAATCTAATAATAAAACTCGCGAATTTGAAACCCGAGAAATCCTTGAACCAAACTCTTTATGTGTATTGATTGAACCCATAACATAACCACCCCCATGTAAATATAGGACAACACATTCCTCTACAACGTCAGGAGTGCTTACCCATATGGCAGGAACACCGTTAATATCGACTTTCTCAATTTTCACATCTTTTGGGATCTGTAACATAGCTGCTAATTGATTCATATTAGCACGATTTTCTTCTACTCTTTTCTTTGCAGCAATTTCTCCTTGTTGGAAAAACATTTTTATAGCTCTTTCCATGCCTTCACTTACCATTTGAGATTTCCCTTTCTAAACTTTTTAATACCAAATATTGGCAATATATCTAGTTTTAATGATTTAAAAACTCTATCTGAAAAAAATAATAAAAACAGTTGAATTAATTAGGAAATAAATTTGATAAATACAAAGAATCCAATGGATACTTAAAAAGCTTTTTGTACCTTGATACGGATTCCTACAGAATAACGTTTAGCAATATAAAAAAAAAGAATATACTTAAATTTTTACTACTTCTTCTTTTTATTATATTCATCAGGATTTCCACCAGCTTCAAGAAACTCTGCATATTTTTTCAAACTGTTTATTAGCATCTCTCCTGCTATTCCAAGTATAGGTTCTTGCCCAGGGTCATCAAATTCCGCCCAGATTGTAGCTTCTACAACATCTCCCTTTGGCTTTAATACATAACCCAAACTTGTCATTGGGCTTCCTTCTTGAGTCGCTGAAAGACTCTCGGGAGGATTTGTTTCTATACGAGTCGATGTGACATCTCCCACATTCGTTTTGAAGAAATAGTTTCCCGGACCAAGCTCAGTAACTTCATTCACAACGATATTCCATCGAGCGTAATCCCTATCTTCATCAATTATCTTGAAAATCTTTTCTTGAGGTGCTGAAATATCAACTTTTTTCTCAACACGAGGCATATTTTTCACACTCTAAGTATTTTAAATATATAATAAAAATCTTGGATAAATATGTTTAAAACTTAAGAATTTATAAAATTTTATCTCTTTAATAGAAATCCATCAGATGAAAAAATAAAAAATAGCCATAATAGAAGCACTGATAATTGGATTTAAAATATTATCATCAATTCTTAGGTTTAAAAGATCAATTATGAGAAACGTTAATCCCCCACTAATACCGATTAACAAAATTTTGATGTATAGCATAGCTGGTTCAAATAATCTGACTATTATTAAACCAATTATGAAAGAAGCTAAAAAACCCGCGAGATACCCTACAATCGTTTTCTCGGACGACTTTGGGAATTTTTTTTTACCAAATTTCAGCCCAAATAATGATGCTGCCCCATCTCCGACGGTAGAGATTAATATTGATGCCGCAAATATACAGAATGGAAAAAATAATATAGGAGCAAATGAAAGAGCTGAAACTGTTGGTCTTATGAAATCGAAATTTTCTTTTCTTTTCATTGACTTACTTAAGAGATTTAAAACATTATCGGGGATGAAATGGAATAAATTACGATTTTCAAAAACAAAGGATAATCTCACATAATCTAAAGCACCAAATACTAAAATTCCCGAATAACCAACCGTTAGGATTAAAAATCGACCAAATTCTTCTCCAGTTATCCCCCATATAAAATTAACATTCCACAAGTCATCCCAAATATACACAGCAAACACCCAAAGAAAAATAACTATTCCCGCAGGAACTAAATGTAGTGCCTTTCTGTGGGCATCTGTTCTTAGTTTTCTTCTTCTAGAATAAGAAATTTGGTCAAATTTTTTTAAAAAAGTTTCAATATTGCGTTTTTCCCGTATATCAGGATGTTTCTTTACAACAAAATTATATTGATAAAAGAGAATTAAAACTATCAAACTCGGAGTAAAAATGCATATAAAGAGGGTTGATAGCAATTGGAAAAATCGAATATTTGTATTAACGGTAGAAAAAAAGAGAGGATATATTATTCCCGCGGTTATCCATAGAAAAAAAGTTAAAATGCTGTTAATAAAATTATGATCTAATGGATATTTCTGATGTAGTCTAATCGCGTAATAGAATAAACCAGATCCACTCAGCACAAAGAGGATTGTAACTGGCAATGAGATAATGTCATATCCCATGATAACTTTAATTAAAATTTAATTTTAAAAATATCTTTTGGAAAAAGTATCAATATTTAACAACATCCATTTATCATTCCTACTATCCTTTTTTTATGTAAAGGATATTAGGTAATAAATTTAGCTATTAAATAAACCCCAATGACGATTAATATAATAGAAATGATTATTATAATTGCCATTCCCGTTAGCATTAGTTGAGGGATCCATATGGTCCACTGAGTTATCACAAGGGAGAAAAGTATGATCCCGAGAGCTATCATGAACAAACCAACCGCAATTATAAAAAGACTTGATTTTGTATAATCTTTCAAATTTACTCACATTCTTTATTAATAATATTATTATTAGACAAATTGAATAATAAAATTATTGAAAGTAGAATCTGATAATATTATTAAAATATCAACTTACCATAATCAAGCATGAGGTAAAATAATTTGAAATATTCAATAAATATACCAAATTTCGGATTTCAAAATCCTCAAGAAATTGCAAAGCTAGCTCGAGAAGCAGAAGATTCTGGGTGGGATGGATTTTTTATTTGGGATCATGTTGCTTTAATGGAAGATTTTAACACCTCTTTTCTAGATCCATGGGTTGCTCTCTCAGCAATTGCTATAGAAACTAAAAGAATTAAAATTGGTACGATGATCACACCTATTCCTCGTCGGCGTCCGTGGAAATTAGCTCGTGAGACAACATCTCTGGATCACTTATCTAATGGCCGGTTAATATTAGGTGTGGGTTTGGGGACTCCTGAGTACGATTTCACTACTTTTGGAGAAGATTTTAATGTAAAAACACGTGCAAAAAAACTGGATGAAGGTTTGGAGATATTACAAGGATTGTGGTCAGGAAAACCATTTAGTTACGAAGGGGATTTTTTCCAAATTAAAGAGGTGAGATTTTCACCTACCCCGTTTAACGACACTATCCCGATTTGGGTTGCTGGTACATGGCCATATAAAAAACCTTTCCATCGAGCCGCCTTATATGATGGAGTTTTTCCCATTAGTGTGAATTGGCCGAAATCATTAACTCCTGATGATTTAAGGCAGATTATTGATATAATTCAACAGAAACGAACCCATTCAAAACACTTTGATGTTGTCATAGCGGGGAATACACCAGGGGATCGAATGAAAGGAGATCTAATTGTAAAACCATATAAGGACGCAGGAGCTACTTGGTGGTGTGAGAATATTAATTTGCTCCGATTCTCGAATTCTCTAAGCCAATTATTAGAAAGAATAAGACAAGGCCCTCCAAAATCCACATAAAAGAATGGATCTATTTCTCAATTAAAAATATAAAATAAGAAAAAATTAAGTAATAATATAAATAAAAAAATAGATAAAAGAAATCTATAATCCAGTTAATAAAATATCATCAATTACCTTATGAACCTTCTTTAAATTCTCTTCTCCAAGAGCCTTATCGACTTCTAATTTGATATTCATGAGGGCACCAATACCAGATACTATTGTATTTTGTAAGAAATTATTATAGATACTTTTTTCCGCATTCTTGTTTTTGAACTCTTCGACTCTTTCAAGCATAACTTTCTCATATTCTTCAGCAGTGGTCGTTCTGAGTTCCACCAGTTTACGAATCTTCATTCCTTCCTTATCTTCAACAAACTCTTCAGGCATCTATACTTCATCCTCCTTCTTAATTCCACCGTTACGTGCTACTTCAGGGTTGACCTCGATAACTTCTTGACCAGTAGAGGTATCAAATTCATCTCGAACTTTAGCAGTTATTTCTTTGGCAACTTGTTTTTCAATCTCGGGCCTGTGAATGCTATTCATGGTACAGAATGAGATTTCTTTGACGGTATCATCAGGCATCGCTACACCAAAATGCACAATACATCTTTTTGCCCTTTCCAAATCCATGTTATATGCGTCTTGAAAATGCATTGAGCTTAAAAGCAAAGTCCCATAACTAAATGAGCTGATACTTTCCCAATCTCCATTTATTAACACTCTACTGAACATTTCCATGAGTTTACCAGGTTTTTTTGCATACTGTAAGACTCCTAATAAGAATCGCGCTCGAAGCTGGGTTTTGTCTAGGAAATTTAATCCATCATCTAATGTTTTCCCAAAATCGCCTAACAACCCTTCAAATATCTTGAGTTCTTTTTTCTCTTTATGCTTGATTTTTTCCCAAAATTTGTTTGCGAAATCTATAACCTTTAGGGGGTCAAAATAATCCATTATCGGCATCATCTCTTTTGTAACAGGATCTATGGCCATATAAGAAGCGAAGCCACAATCAGGATGACAGGTAAACTCAATTGGCTCAACATCAGCTAAATAGGCTATAATCCTACCTAGTTCGACGATGGTGCTCAAAGGATACCAAGAATTTTCCATGCCTATCCTTCCACCTGTTTGTTCTTCAATTTTCTTAAGAACATCTGCGTTAGTAATGCGTAGCTCTTCCCGTTCTTCGAAAGCAATTCGACCACATAAAGAAACAGGCTGAAATGTGATTCCTCGCACTACATCTATATTATCGATTGCGTATTGAATTATATTACCCACTTCGACATCTGTGACTCCTTTAGCAATCGTAGCAACGAGTACCGTTGAGTTAAGCCCAGCTTTACGACAATTATCAATAACCCTTTGTTTATAGGGCATTAGGTTCTTAATGCCCCTTGTCTTTTCATACGTAATATTATTGATCCCATCAAATTGGAAGTATAGTGTATCTAAGCCCATTTCCTTACTTTTCTTGGTAAATTCTAAGCCTCCTTTTTTCTTTTGAAAGCCGTAACCGTTTGTAGCAACAATTACTTCTTTAAATCCATTGTCTTTTGCCATTTTACAAATCTCAGGAAAATCCTTTCGAACAGTAGGCTCTCCGCCAGTAAACATAATAGCAACTGCGGGAATCGGTTTACTTCTAAAGTGTTTCATTACTTTATCGATTTCCTCAAGGGTAGGTTCAACAAGATATCCAGATTGTAGAATATTAGCGTAGCAGAAATTACAATTAAAATTACATCGGTTTGTGAGATCTATTAAAGCCAATGAGCAAGTTGAAATATGCTGTTCACAGAGTCCACAGTTATAAGGACAACCTCTTGGGTCATCTCCCTGAAAATCTGGTGGATTAGTGTCACCATCTTTATCGAATTGCCAGATAATATTTCCATTCTTATCTTTGATCGCATGATGAGTCCATTTATAATATTTAGCGGAACTACTTAGTAAATCTTTGAAATCTCCATGGTCTTCGCATGTTTTTCTCATCCATATTTTTTCATCCTCTTCATAGATTTCAGCACCAATTGGTTGTAAGCATTCAGGACATATACTTCTTGTTTTCCTATAATAAGGTTCGTTTACATATTCTTCATTGTCTAAGTGATACATTTTTTGTTGACACCAAATACATCATTATTTATTTAAACATGTATTTATACAAAGTTAGAAGAGCTAATTTATAAGTTTTTTTCTACTTTTCCGATGTTTACGAATATGATTTGTAAATAAACTCAGAAATTAGCTTTTCATGTTCCTTTCTACCATTTTATGGCTATTTATCTTTAAATCGAGGATTTCTTTTTTCAAAAAAGGCTTTTAATCCTTCTTGGAAATCTTCAGTTCCTGCACTTTTCACAATATTTTCAGCTTCTTTGTCTAAATGTGTTTCTAGATCGTTTGTATAAGACGCTTTTATCAGTTTTTTAGTGAAGGAGTATGCTAAAGGAGCTCCTTGGCAAATTTCAGCTGCAAACTTTTTAACCTCTTCTAGAAATCGCCCTTCTGAATTAATAACTTTATTCACTAAGCTAAATTGCAGAGCTTCTTGAGCATCAAGAACTCGGTTTAAGAATAACATTTCATTTGCAAGGCTTAGCCCTACAAGTTTTGGAAGATGCCAAGTTGAAGAAGAATCTGGAGATAAACCTATTTTTGTAAAAGCACACCCAAAAGTTGCAATTTTAGAACTAATTCTAAAATCACAGGCTGTTGCATACCCTAAACCGGCCCCAAAACAAGCACCGTTAATAGCTGCAATCGAAAGAATCTTCATATTCTTTAGGATTTTAATTCCTTCATGCAACTTACTCACTAAATTTGCCATAAATTCATCCGGTTTTTCTGCATTTTTAAATTCGACGACGTCACCACCAGCAGAAAATGCTTTTCCTCTTCCTGTAAGAATTAGACATTTTATTCTAGTATCTCTTGAAACGGTGTTAAAAGCTGTAATTAATTCATCCATAAATTTAATATTGAAAGCATTAAACTGGTTAGGACGATTAAAACACACAATCGCTAAACTATTTGACACATCAATCTCTAATTCAATTGATTCAAAATTAGTCATAAATTTGAGAATTAATCGTAAAATTAATATCTTGTTTAAAGTCAAAAATTACTGGTAGGTCCTTCTTAATAAATTAGTTAAGCTTTGTAATTCTGGTGATATATTTAATTTGAAAGGTTGAACCTGTTCTAATTTCTTATACATTTGGGGTAATTTTTTTATATTTTCTAGGTAGAACTGTTGAATCTCATCTATTTCAGGTAATTTTGCAATTAATTCCCCATTTCTCATGATAGGTTCTAACATTGCTTCTGAATCAGTAGGAATAGGTTCACTCTCAAGGGCTAAAATATCCCCCTTAAACTCATTATTCTTATTATAAAGTCTATAAACTTGTTTTACACCCGGAAATGTCACTTTTCCCTCACTAACCTTAATTTTGGCCTGATTTTTATATTCGATTAATTTATACACTCCTGAAATGGTAGGATCATCACGGGAGGTTGCTAATTCTGTTCCAACGCCAAATGCATCAATTGGTGCATTTCTATCTATCAATTCTTTAATTTTGTATTCATTAAGATCAGAACTTGCAACAATTTGCACTTTATCGCACCCTTCCTTATCTAAAATCTTTCTTACTTTTTTTGAGTGTTCATAAAGATCTCCGGAATCAATCCTTACACCTTTAATTTTATTCCCAAATTGAGTACTTATTTCAGCTCCTTTCTCGGTATCATATGTATCAATTAACAAAATTGAATCTTCATCGTAAATGTCAAAGTAAGTAGTAAAACTATCCTCCTCTCGTTCAAATTTTTGAACAAAGCTATGAGCCATAGTACCAGTAGCATTTATTCCTAATTCAAGATCAGCTATGGCATTGCTTGTCCCATTAAAACCCGCAATATAACTAGCTCTGGCAGCATAGACACCAGCAAGTGGACTATGAGATCTTCTTGTGCCAAATTCAAGAAGAACATGATTAGGTGCAATATTTCTAATTCTTGATGCTTTAGATGCTACTAATGTCTGAAAATTGATCACATTTAGCAAATAAGTTTCTGCGATTTGAGCATGAAACAATGGGCCACGAACTCTTAATATTGGTTCATTAGGAAAAAAAAAATTACCTTCCTTCATTGACCATACGTCAACATTGAATTTAAAATTTGGTAAGTACTCGTCAAAAAAACTTTGATCAATATTTTTAAAGACTTGCTTATTTCTAAGAAATTCAATAGTTCTCTCATCAAATTTCGCATTCAATAAATAGTATACAGCTTGTTCTAGTCCTGCAAAAATTAGATAATTACGATTTTTAGGTAATTTTCTGATGAATAATTCGAACGTTGCAATATCATCTCTTGCTTCTATATCATTTTCAAGATTATACTGATAATATGCAGCACCCATAGTCAATTGGTAGAAATCTGTGCTTAGGATCATATTTTGGTTGTTGACAAAACCAGAATTTATATTATTCATTTTATTCGACGATAAAACTTGATGTTGTTTATTTAATTAATTTAATTCTTTCAATTATAAACATTATTTCAGAAAATTCTTGAATGAAAAATCAAAGAAATCTTAATTTAATTGTAGAGTTAACAATGAAATAAGGAAGCCTAATATTTTTTATTAAGCTTATGATTAGTTAGATCTACACTAACATTCCATAGACGTTTCGCAAGTTCTTCATCATAGGATGCTTTGACAGACTCTTCTTCCTTTTTTTTTTCAAAATATTTACCACTAACACCTTCAACTTCAGGTGAAGATGCTAAATAAATTGACGTTTTAGCCCCTTTCTTAGGGCTCTTCATAAATAAACCGATTAAATGAAAGAAATATTTGACAAATTTTCTAAAATTTTTTACCATATTAGTTTTTACATATCCGGGATGAAGACTATTAACCGTTACTCCTGTGCCTTCAATCCTTCTTGCAAATTCATAAGTAAAGAGAATAAGTGCTAATTTTGATTGGGCGTATGCGTTTAATTGACGGTAATGGTTTTCCCCATTAAGGTTCTCAAAGTTGATCGTTTTTCCAACTACACTTGAAACAACATTCACTATTCTTGAGGGACTACTTGTTTGAAGAATATCTAATAATAAAGTGCTTAATAAAAATGGGGCTAAATAATTTACTGCAAATGTAGTTTCAATCCCATCTTCGGTTAAAACACGTTTGCTGAGATTTACACCCGCGTTATTGATAAGAACGTGTAATTGTTGATATTTTTCCTTAAAGATTTTAATAAGCCGATAGATTGCCTTTTGAGAGGATAAATCAACCATCATCAAATCGAAATTTCCGTTGTTACACTCTTTCTTGATATCTTCTAAGGCTTTTTTTCCTCTGTTTTCATTTCGACATACCATAACAATGGTAGCTCCCATTTTTGCTAAACCTATTGCTGTAGCTTTTCCGATCCCTGAGTTAGCACCAGTAATCATACAAATTTTTCCTTTCATAATCTCAGAATTGTGATTCTTCATAATATCCACGTAAAATCCCAAATCATAAAAATAATTAAAATCCTAATTAAAAGAATGGAAGTAAATAAGGGAAAGAAAAAAGCTTATTAAAATCTTGGTTGGTGTTCTTACAGATAAAAACCTATTAGTAATATAAGAGAACTAATCTCTTACTCTATTTTTTATATTTTTTCGACTTTTCTAATATTTTTTACGATTAAACCCCAATAACTATCTTTATTAAGCTTCCCATTTACCTTTAATTTTTCTTTTAAGTTCAAGTTATTATCGTTTTGCAATCTTTCACTCACTCTTATTTTTAACTTGTCTACTTTTATTACATCTTCCTCTCGGAACTGGCTTTTTCGGGATATTCTCGGACCTAATTTTACATTTTCTAAAGTGATGTGATAATAAACTGAAACATTTCCTTGAAATTCTGATGATCTCTCTACAATCTCAGAGATTTCACCTTCATAGATAGTAACACTCTTATCAAGAAAGTTCATTAATATTATATTACCAGAACTTTCATCCACTATAATTCTTTTTCCCGTATCTGAGGTGCTCGTAGCTGTAGTTGAAATTTTAACAGGTTTAATAAGCTCTTCAAAATTATCTGGTAATTTTGTAAGGTTCCAATCAGAGATTTTAAGATATCCTTCC
This sequence comes from Promethearchaeota archaeon, assembly GCA_019894875.1. The sequence goes on from JAGXNR010000005.1 coordinate 77,127, forward strand.
TTTAAGGAGATAATAAAGCCTACCCAAAAATGACTACAAAAACCTAGATTTGAACCTATGCGGCAATCACAATCCCTTTCAGGATCATTTATATTTTCAGGAATAATAGACAAGTAAGAAGTGTTTTCCCAATTAAAACCCTTAAAAGTAATTTCAACTTCATGGTTTTCAGGATTAACAATTTTAATATCTGTAATTGTCTCTCTATCTTCCCCATTTATTTTCTTTAATGCCAAATTGATACCATCAGAAATAATCTCTAATTCTTTTTGTTTTACTAAATCTTCTAATTCTTCTTCAGCAAGAGAATCGAGGATAAACTCAACTAATTCTGATTTCTTC
>JAGXNR010000060.1 GCA_019894875.1 Promethearchaeota archaeon
CATGTATGTCTTACCTGATGAATTTTTAGTCAGTGGTGAATCTATAATCAGAAATTTCATAATTGGACATCAAATTAGTAAAAGTTTTGGCAGAGTTATGAACGCCGGATATATCCCTGATCCCTTTGGTCATATTGCCCAATTACCCCAAATAATTTATGGATGTGAAATCCCATCAGTATTATTTATGAGAGGTTTTGGTAATGAGTTTGAGGAAAATAATTTAAATATGGAATTTACATGGAATGCCCCTGGAAATGCAGCATCCATTTTAGGGATTTTTTTGATCTATGGATATGGTTCACTTGCTTGGTTAAAAAGAACAAAAATTGATGGTGAATTTATAGCTGATCTTAATACAATTAACGAAAGAGTTCTTGATTTTCAAAAACACATAGCCACACCAAATGTACTTCTCAATAATGGATCAGATCATCTTGAAGCGAACCCAGAAATCCCTGAACTAATAAAGCAATGGAATTCAAGACACCCAGATCAGCCTATAATACAAGCGGATTTTGAATATTATGTTAATAAAGTTTTAGAATCAAATCCAAAATTAAAAGAATTTCAAGGAGAATTGAGAGGAGGAAGATATTCTCCCTTATTGTCAGGTGTTTTTTCTACTCGAATGTGGATTAAGCAAAGGAATACTGCGATAGAATACTTTTATGAAAAATATTCAGAACCGTTATCTGCAATAACATGGAAGTTAGATAAATACAATAAATTTTATTACCCAACAGATTACATATTGACAGGATTAAAGTGGCTTCAGAAAAATGCACCTCATGACAGTATATGTGGTTGTAGTATCGACGAAGTTCATAACGAAATGAAAGTTCGGTTTGATTGGGCTGAACAGATAGCGAATGAGGTCTATAAAAACTCGTTTCTTTACTTAACTGAGCTTATAAAGATTGTATTTTTGCCAAACGCTTTAGTTGTTTATAATCCACTCCCATGGCAGCGAAAGGATATTGTTGAATTTACTACATCGTCACGCAAGACAGGTAATGAGAAATTCCCCTATAATCTTAAGTTAACTGATTTTGAGGGAAATGAAATTGAATATCAATATCATTTTATTGAAGAAAAGTCTAGGTTTGGTAGAAGACTTGGTATCAGCCATAAATTTTCCTTTTTAGCAGAAGTACCCGCATGTGGATATAAGTTATATTACGTTCACCCCGCTGATTCTGAAACGGTTTTTCCATTGGTGAATAACAACTTTAATATAACACGAGAGTATTTAGAAAATGAATTTTATCGAATTGATATAAGTTCTGATGGTTTTATTACATTAGTTGATAAGGAATCAGGTGTCTCCTATGAAAAAGTATGCGAATTTGAAGATGTAGGAGACTGGGGAGATGAATACGATTATTCTGGTCCCCTTGATAACCAAACAGATATAATTTATACTACTGAGGATGTTGCTGTTTTTGAAAGATCAATATATTTAAACGGTCCAACTCAGAAAACTTTTAAATTACGATTAAATTTAAGACTTCCTAACTCACTCACCGAAGACCGATATAATAGAGAAGATTGGCTAGTTGATAATAAAATTGCAATGTACATATCTTTATATAAAGGAATAAAACGTATTGATTTTGAAATCGAGTTAGAAAACAATTGTAAAGACCATAGAATTCGTGTTTTATTCCCAACAAAGATAAAAGCAGATAAAGTCAATGCTGATGGGCATTTTTATGTTGTTCCAAGGAATGTTAAATTACCTATCGCTGATGATTGGGTGCAGAATCCCTTGCCTACTAACCATCAAAAAGACTTTGTTTCCGTTAGTGATAAATCAAGAACTTTTGCTGTTTTAAACAAAGGCCTTCCAGAGTATGAGGCTGAAATTAATAAAGACAATACAATAACTTTTGCAATTACTCTTCTAAGATGTATTGAATGGCTGTCCCGTAGTGATTTCAAGACCAGAATGATGCATGCTGGTCCAGGATATAAAACCCCTGGTGCTCAGTGCCTTGGAAATCATGTATTTGAAATATCATTAACCACTTCCTCAAAATCATCCTGGTTAGAATCAGAGATACATCAAAGAGGAAAGGAATTTAATAATCCACTTAAAGCATTGTTTCCTAATATGGTTCATAGTCCTATTCGAGTCTCAGATAGATTGTTTTTACGACCGTCTGGGAGTGATTCATTTTCTACCATATCTTATTCACCAGAAGTAAAGCCTTATCTTCCACCTGTTCTTAGTTTTCTTGAAATAGATAATAATAGTGTGATGTTAAGCGCTTTGAAAAAATCTGAAACTGGAGATTATTTAATTCTCAGAGTATACAACATCTCATCTATCCCTCAAAAGGCAAAGATAACTTTTTTTAAGGAACTCTCTTTAAAAAGTGTGAAAATTGTAAACCTCTTGGAAGAAGAACCTAAAAATGAAATTAAAGCAAGTGTTATTAGTTATACCAAAAATGAACTAAATTTCTCATTGGAACCTCATGTTATTGCAACTTTTAAAATTGAATCTAATTAACTTAAAATCTTTTAAGATGTAGAAAGTTAAGATTCAAATGGGGAGACTCTTGAAGCAAAAACAGATAAGTTCTTGAGAAATATTTTTGATATAGCAAATTCTGATGATATATTAGTATAATTAACACCTAACAATAAGTATCAGGTTGGGGAAATAATATAACTTTAAATTTCTTATAGAAATCCATAGGTAGGGAAAAAAACAACAAGCATCCATGAGTAAAAAATGCTTATGAATATGGCCGATCCTAAAATATTCCTACCAGAATTCATATATATATAAGTAACTGAGCAATGTTGTATTATGGAAAAAATTACCCATCCTATAAGATAGAGTGCATATGCAGGGATATAAGCCAGATTGGATCTTCCGATAAATAAAATAAAAAGAATAAGTAAATTATCCATTATAATTCCAATCACAACCATTACAAGATATTCATCATATTTACTTCTCATTTTTAATCTTCCTTGCACATTCCTATAATAAAACTCTTTAATTAAGAAAAAGGGAAAAGAGATAAGAATAATAAGTACCATCCTCCCGAGTCCTTCTAACGTGGGTAAAGAATTTTGTACAGACCAATGCCAAATCGCTGCAATTGATAAAATAACTAGTATGCCAACTAAAATCCCATATATTATCGACCGACCAGAATTCTGGGAAATCATTGATTTTATTTTGATGAAGAAATCTTTAATAGAAAACTGCTCTTCCCAGTTTAAAAGGAGAAAATTATATACAATAAAAATACCAATTGCAGAACCAATAATAAGTGATAATGTTATAGTTGCTGTAGTAAAAGGTATCATTCCCATTGTTAAATCTGATAAAATTATATAGAAGATAAATTGAATTGTGACAACAGGGATGGTATAATAAAGTAAGAGTCTTTTATATGATGCAGAGTTAAAATCTTCTAACAAATCTTTTTCAGGATAGAGAATTTTATCTTTAAATAGATAGTCTCTTATATATAATATTAGTATCCCAATTAGCGAAATTATTCCAAACAGAGCAACATAAGAAGACACTTGTAATATTGTTGCAGTTATAAATACATCACGTCCTAATTCTCCATTAAAAGCTTGTTCAAACCATTGAACTGTCTGGAAAAGAATACTTGAATCCATTATTTCAGTTAAATGTCCTGAAAATGGACTAATATAACCTTTAATATTTTTTCCCCCATTGAAATCCCCAGAATATATTTGACCAACAACTACATCTTCTTGTCCTGTATACGATCTTAAGATTTCAAGGATTTTATTTTCAGATAAACCAGAATCAAATAATCCAGCTGCAATTAAAAGATTCGAAATATTATTAATATTAGAAGTTAATGACCCAATTGCTACAGTAGCATTGATTTTTTCGGGATAAAGATTTGAAAATGATAATGCCAGTTGAGCTCCCAATGAATGCCCAACAAGTCCAATTTCAGAAATATATGTTAAATTTTGTTCGATATAATCAACAGCAGCTTTTATATCTTTGATTAGCTCGTTATAGTAAAAAGAACCACCAGAAGCACCATGTCCTCGAAAATCAATGTTAATAACAGTAAATCCACGTTTAACAAGTTCTATACTTAATGGTTGCATGTTGAGTTTATTCCCAAAAAAACTGTGACCTACAACTACCCCTCCATGATTTTTTTGACCTTCTGGGGTATATTTAAAAGCACTAATTCTTATGCCATCTTCGGATTCAAGTATCATTGGTTCAATTGTGTATGAGTGTTTCAATTCAGGAACAAACGTTAAAATGAGTAAAGGTATTACACCGATAGATACTACTGTAAGACTGATTAATAATCCTAATTTCCTTTTATTTGATTTTAAGTTTTTTAGATTTACCAACTAACTAATTACCCAAATTTATGGATTTTATTAATAATTAAACCGTAATTAATCGAAAATCTTTTTCTTAATACAAAATATGGTACTCTCTAGTAATTAAGAATATTGATAATTTGATATCACTTTTATTCTAGTAAAATTTTTGTTTTATAATTTAGAAAAAAGTTGGATGTCAATTAAAGAGAATAGTGATCTCATTGAAATTTGGAGAATATGTTACTAAATATAAACAAAAAATTAATGATGCAATCGCATTTATTTATGATACAAAATTAAAAAGAATAAAAAATCCGTTCCTAAACGATTATTATTCAGAAATGAGAGATTATTTTCTGGTAGGAGGAAAACGGATTCGACCAATATTGTGTATTGCCACATATAACGCTTTCACAGACAAAAATGATGAGAAAATTATTGTTCCAAGTGTAGGGACAGAATTTCTCCATAATGCCTCCTTAATTCATGATGATATCATTGATAAGGACGATTTTAGAAGAGGACAACCCGCCTTCCATTTCCGATTTCGAAACTATCACGAAAAGTATAAATTAAAGAAAATGATTGCTTCTGATTTTGGTAATTCAATTGGGATAATAGGTGGAGATTCTGCTTTTATTTCAGGATTAAAACCTTATTTTTTCAACGATTTTGAGAAGGATTTAAACTTAAATGCTATTAAACTATATGAACAAGCATTTACAGATGTAATTGAAGGAGTTTTAATCGAAATTGATATGGTTAACCAAAAAAGAATTTCAATGGATGATTACATTGAAATGATTTCTCTAAAAACAGGAGCCCTGATCGAAAAATCGATTTTAATCGGAGCAAACTATTCAAGAGCCGGTGAAAAGTTTAGTAAACCACTTTCAATTTATGGTGTAAATCTTGGCATCATTTTCCAGATTATAGATGATATTTTAGGCACTTTTGGGGATGAAAAAACTACTGGTAAACCTACTGATGGGGATATAAGAGAAGGTAAACATACCTGTTTATTAATAGAAGCTTTAAATAAATCCAATAGTGAGGATAAAAATCGAATCTTAGAATTAATTGAAAAACCAGACATGAGTGCAAACGATGTTAAAGAAGTTAAACAGTTGTTTCTTAATGCTGATTCTATTAATTCTTGTAAGAAGATCGCCAATATTTATTATCAAGAAGCAAAATCAGCAATCGAGGAGCTAAAACCCTCTATCAATGAATCTGAAACGGAATTTTACAACAATTTATTAGATTTCGTTTTAAACAGAACTTTTTGAATATTTAAAGATTTCATAGCAAAGATTCCAATAAAATAAAAAATTTAAATCATAATCATTTCTCATATTAAAATACCCATTCTTCGTTAACCATACGAAAATTTGAATACGGTTTAGAGCGTGTAGAATAGATGTTAGTTGCTATAACGGGTGCTAGTGGTGCTATTTTAGGTATTAAGTTTCTTGAAGAATTAAAAAAGCTTGAAGTTGAAACAGAATTAGTAATCTCGGAAAAGGCTGAAATTATAATAAAAACTGAAACTAACTATGATATTAAAGAAGTACGTCAATTAGCAACTAAGAACTATGAAGTAAATGATTTAACAGCAGCCCCAGCAAGTGGATCATATAAGGTTGATAAAATGGTTGTGATCCCTTGTTCAATGAAAACTTTAGCAGCAGTAGCAAATGGTTATTCCGATAATTTAATCAGTAGAGTTGCAGATGTAATGATAAAAGAAAGAAGAAGACTTATTCTTGTTGTCCGAGAAACTCCATTAAATGCCATTCATCTTGAAAATATGCTCAAATTGACCAAACTGGGTGTTGTAATTTTTCCTCCAATACCCTCATTTTATCACAAACCTAAGAATGTTGATGATATTATTAATCATACAATTGGCAGGATACTCGATCAAGCTGGAATAGAAATAGATATTAAGAGATGGGGAGATTAATTAATAATTATTAATTTAAACCAATAAATTACAATTTAAAAGGATTAAAATTGAAAGTACTCCAAGATGTTTGGATTCTGCATAAATCAGGAATAGTTGTTTTTCATCGACCATTCAAAGAATCTGTAGCGCCTCAATTATTTGGGGCAATGATGAGTGCATTGAATACTTTTTCCGAGCAATTAACTGATGGAGGGTTATCAAATTTTGAATTAAACAATAAAAGATTCACCATAATAAAAAGAAGCAATCTTTTATTTGTAGCAAACTCATCTAAGCAATTTAACCTAAAAAAAGTAAATCGTGAATTAGAAAAAATTTCAAAGAAGTTCATAAAACTCCATTCAAAGGATTTAGAGAATTATCAGGGTCGAATTGGGGCTTATGCGCAGTTTAAAGAAAAAATTGAAGATGCATTAGAAGAACATACAGATCAAGAGTAAGATAACTAATTTGATTTTATCCGTTTTGGTTTAGCCACCTATATAGATCTCCAAGTATCACACACTTACTTCGATTACCCTTTAAGCTAATAATGTTTTCTTCATTCATTAACCATAAGCAGGTACGTAATTCATTTTTTAATGTTCTTATTTCTTTAATCGTGTTAAAAATAGATTTTTCTTTTCGATCTTGCCATGCTGATTGGAGAAATTTATAAGCAAATCCCCCAATGTCAGCTCCTAATACAATTGATTTTGCAATATCAATACCCGTTCTTAAACCGCCAGTAGCAATTATTAATTTCTGAGATACATTTCTGACATACACAATACTGACAGGAGTAGGTACACCCCATTCTTTAAACACATCAGCTGGATCTCGAGTGTATTTTTGATTATCGAAGTTATTACGCTTAGATTCAATTGCAGCAAAACTTGTCCCTCCAGTTCCACCAACATCATATCCATCAAATCCAAGCCCATCAAGTACTAAAGCAATGTCTGGGTCAAAACCGGTTCCAACTTCTTTTGCTATTATTGGTATTTTATATTTTCCACGAATTTTTTTGAAGTTTTCTTGAAAAGGTTTATAGGAAATATCTCCTTTATCCTGAACTAATTCATGTAACACATTTAAATGAATTGCCATTACATCAGCGTTAATCATTTCGATACATTCATAAAAATCATTTATTTCAAAATTAGGATCACTTACCTGACCCACACCAATATTCCCTATGATTGGTATGTGAGGGGCTACGTCACGAGTAATCTTAAAGGAATCTAATAAAGCACGATCTTCAATACCAGCACGTTGACTCCCTACACTCATAATTATATCTTCTTCTTCAGCAGCTTTAGCTAAAATCTCATTTAATTCTTTTGATACAGGATGACCCCCTGTGATTGCTGAGATACATATTGGTGCCGAGACCTTTTTATCAAAAAACTGAATAGAGAGATCAATATCCTCAAAATCAATATCTGGAATGGGGTGATGAATTAGCTTAATGTTTTTAAAATAATTCTTGGAATGTTGTACGTCATGCTCTAAAGGAATTGTAAGATGCTCGATCTTTCTATCCATTATTTTTTTTGTTTGATTTTGATCAGATATTTTCTCATCTTTTTGATTATTAATTGTCATAATTTCAAATTATCTCCTAATTAAAATATTTGTACAATCTATTTTTTGATTTTTTAATGATTTGTAGATATATTCATCTTTTAGGCCATTTACTAATTGTACTGGTATATTCTGATCACATATTTCCTTTATAAAACTAAGTTTTCCTTTAATTCCCCCAGTAACATCTATCTTTTGACCTAGATTTGCTAAATTAAGATTTTCCAAATCATCAGAATAGCATTCAGTAGCCAATATACAATCCTCACTACTTTGATCATCGTTTAGATAAATTCCATCAGTTTCCATTGTAAATATAACTTTTGAAATATTAAATCTTTCTAACTTCTTACATAACTCTAAAATTATCTGATCTCCTGAGATAATAGAAAATGATCCCTTCTTATCAAGAATAATATCACCATACAAAATTGGAATGATATTGAGATCTAAAGCAGTTTCGATAACATCAATTGAAGATGTTGAAATCCCTTGAGAGTCCTTAAGAAAAATGCTAGAAGCTTGAATTGATAATACGGGGCATTTTTTTTCTAAAAACAGATTAACTAAATAAGAATTGAATGTATTCATTGAATTATGAGTCTCTGTGAGCCCAAGAATTTGATTTGGGATATTAGAGTTAATTCCCTCAGATATGCTAAATTTTTTTGCTAAAGGATGACCAAATGAGCCACCACCATGTATCAAAATTATTTTTTCATCAGCATCAATAATTTGTTGAATCGATCTTTTAACAACATCTTTCCTAATAGATTTAGGTTTATCCTTATCAGTTAATAGGCTTCCACCTAATTTTAATAAAATCAATTTAAATTTTTTCGTCAATTTTAATTCTCTCATCCAATCGTGGTTTTCCAAGCATCCAATCCTTCATCTTCAACAGCAGTAGCGATTCTATTTTGTATATCTTCACTACTTGCTAATGCAATAACTAGACCACCCCGACCTGTTCCCGTCATTTTCGCTCCAATGGCTCCATTTTTTAAAGCAATCTCTACTAGTTTATCATTTATCTTCCCTGAAACTGTGATTTCCTGAAGTAATTTGTGGTTTTGATTCATTAAATTCCCTATTGATGTAATATCTCCTTTATTTAAAGCTGTTTTTGCTTTTACTGCCAGATTTTTGTATTCATGAAAAATTTTTTCAAATTTATCAGGATTTTCTTCCTTTAAGTGACGAACCTCAGAAACTACTTCCGCTGTTGATGCTGTAACTCCTGAATTTGCGATAACTAATGACATTTTCACGGGTGATTGCAAAAGTTCCATAGTATTTTTTCCTCCACTTAAGTTCTTCACGAACCAAATTAAACCACCATAAGTGGAAGCAGTATTGTCAATTCCTGAAGGTGTTCCATGGTAGGCTTTTTCTCCTTCATAAGCGGCTTCATTTATTTGCTCATCACTTAATTTGAGATTAAAGGCTTCATTTAACGCTCGAGAAAGAGAAGTACATTGAGCTGCTGAAGCTCCTACACCACTTGCGGCAAATAAATCCCCCGCAAAAGATATTTCTAGTTTTTGACTTTCGGTGTCTATTTTCAAATAATCAATTACATTTTTAATTGATTGCATTGCTTCTTGGTATTTCGTTTTTTTATAACCTGGTGTAGCAGGTCTTTGATCATCTACAGTCCAACCAATCCCCTCGACTACTCTAACTTCTGCAGTTGTTGAAGATCCTAAAGCTGATGCGATTGCAGCCAATCCGTAAACAACGAAGTGTTCCCCGAATAAAATTGTTTTTCCGTATCCTTTCCCTTTACCCATTTTATTTCACTTCCACAGTTCCTTCAGAACCATTAACCAGGAGTTTTTGTCCAGTTTTTATATTACTAATATCAATTTTATCAACACAAGGAATCTCACTAATAATGCACCCTACTGCTATGATTGTATCAATTTGTTCATTAACAATCGCTACGGGAGCTGTATTATTTTTTTTCATTCTATACATCGTATATGATCCCACCGTTGAACCTTTGCCAGTTGGGAAAACTAAAACTTTTCCTGTTATAGATTGATCTTCTAACTCGTGTCCAACCTCAACCACCTTACCTGTATCAGGATCAACTCCTCCATAAAAAGAAATTCCATCTTTAGTAACGATCGCTTCTGCTTCGACGGTTCCCTTATAAATTTTTCTACCCGTAAATTTCATGATATCGCCTCCTCTATACATTCTTCAATTGATCCAATTTTCACCTTAAATTTATTCTTTGAACGACCATAATAACACGCTTTTGCTGAGTCTACCATAATTCCTTTAAAGCGTCCTTTTATAGGGGCAACCACACAGCATGTATCAGCTGCAAATTTTGCCCCAGCATCTTCAATTATTTTAGAATAGCCTACTTCATCAGCAATCCTTTTTGTAGGTCGAGCAGTCGTTATCCAAAACTCTTTTTTTACTTTCTTTCCCTTCAATAAATTTGCTATTTTTTCAATTTCATGAATGGAAGCATGAGGACAACCAATACTGACAAAATCTATTTCAAGATCATCATCTATAAGTTCATTTCGAGTTCTATTCAAATCTTCTTGGGTAATTTCAAACGAAATATCACTTGGTTTAGGATAAGTACCATACTCAGGTGTTATTCTTTCCATATGGAATAATGCTGTTCCACCATATGTTGCAACAGACGCACAAAACGACTTGAGTTCTTCAACAGTTGCAGATGGAATACCCGTTATATAAGGTATTTTCTTCCCTAATTTCCCTAATCTATCTCCAATTATTTTTCCTAACACACCAAATTCGTCTGTACCACTCACAGGAGCTTTTACTTTAATTAACACCTCTCCATGACGATTCTCATCCAGATGATACCCATAATTCGGAGTTTTTCCCGTAAGTGCTGCTGCTAATGCGCTAGGACCACCTTCACGGTTAGTTCGAGCACCAATGACAGAATTAGAATAACAAACGGCACTACTCTCCGCCCATGCAATATGTTGACCAAAATGAGGTACATTGCCAATTAAATATGGTGTACATGAACATGTAGTGATTATGCCCATTTTAGCAAAAGTGTCAATCGCACGATTCTGGTTTTTAGCAAATTCTTTATCTATTCCTAATGCTCGCCAGTTCTCACGATCCATTCCTGCGGGGTTCAAAGTTGTTAGTACTCGAACTCGGCCGTCTTCTGCCATTTCACTCAAAAATTCCAATCCTGCTTCTCCAAGGTTAGCATACGAAACACCAGCGATTTGTACCCCATAAACATCAACCATACAATCCGCATCAAAGATTTCACCTAAGGTTGTTAATATTTCCATCGCTTTTTTAGTTGATTTCCCGAATTTACCATCCAACATGTCCTGTTCTTCTTGTGTTAACTTCATTTTAACCTCCCTCACGTCTAAAAGTATTTATTCACATCCACTTTTGGGAATTCTGCGATATCAAAACTTTTTCCTTTGACTACTAATGGCTTAGTTAAATCAAATCCTATCTTTGTGGTCATTTTTGTACCCGGTTCTGCGCTGGGATCTAAACTACTTCCCGGTTCTTTATCTTTGACAACCATACGAGTATCACCTTGAAAACGAGTAGCCATCGCCCATTCTACAGATAAAGGATCATAAATATTAATATCTTTATCAACAATAAATACATGTTTACAGCTTGTATGTCCTGCAAAAGTCCCTTCAATTGCTTTTTTCCCATCTTCTTCTGTTTTTTTATCAATTTGAACTATCGCGTGCAACCAAGATGATCCTCCAGGGCTAATATTTACATCCAAACATTTAACTCCTGTTGCATTTACTTTATTGAAAATGGTTGGCTCTCGAGGCATCCCCATCAATATTTTATGTTCTAACGCTCCCGGTAATAAAGCTTGCCATATTGCTTCCTTTCTATGAGTGATTTTTTTCACTTCAAAAATTGGCTCCTCTCTAATAGCATCATATGTCTCTGTAAGATCAACAAAAGGACCTTCGGAATGTCTCTCTTCAAAATAAACTTTTCCTTCCAGAACAAACTCTGCTTCTGCAGGGATTAAAAGATCGACGGATTTCGCTTTAACAACTTTAATTGGCTCAAGTGCATTTGCAATTTGTAACTCATCAACGCCAATGTCTACAGAAGTAGCCCCAGCAATTAGAATGTTAGGTGTATTTCCTATACAAAATGCCACCTCTACTTCTCCATTTTTTTCTAAAAATTTATAGAAATGACGACCCTTGACTATTCGTGTCGCAAATTTGTCTTTTGAGTATTGCATTGCTCGATGGAAATCTAAGTTTTGTCCATAATCGGGGTCTCTTGTGACAACTACAGCAGAACTGATGTAATTTCCACCATCTTTATCACAATGAAACAATATAGGAATCTTGTCTAGATCCACATCTGGTTCTATGACTTCTTGACATGGTGCATTAGATAAAACTTCTGGTTCAGAACGCTCATCAATCGCTTTTGAAAGCATAGGGATGAGATCTGCGGGAGTTACACCAAAATATGAGGCGATCACACCCTTCGTACAGAAAACATTGCCTACAACACGGAAATCAGATTCTTTTACATTATTAAACATTACTGGTGTTGGTTCAGTTTCCTTTAAAATTCCTGCAATTTCTAGCTTTTTAGAAACTTCAAGATCTACCTTTCTGAGTAATCCTTCCTTATCAATTTGATTAATATATTCTCTAAATCCCATAATATTCATCTCAATAACTTGTGTATAACCATAACACTAATAACAATAATGATTTTTATTAAAGGAGTTACAGAAACACTTTTTATAAAATTAAAGGTTTTTACCGTTACTTAATCTTTTAAGTATTTGTTTTGCGTAATCGATTCTAATTTTCTTCTCTCTAATCATTTCTTGAGCGACCTTTTCCAGTAATTCATCTGGTACTCCTGCAACTTTCGCAATGTTTCGAGAATGAAGTGCCATATGTCCTTTTTGAATGCCTTCTGAAGCTAGGGCTCTTAAAGCAGCAACATTTTGAGCCAATCCTAAAGCAGCACCCACTTGTGACAATTCACCAGCACTTTTCACTTTTAAGATTTTTAAGGCTATCCGTGCCATAGGATGTATTTTCGTCATCCCACCAATTATTCCAAGAGCAAGTGGTACTTCAATTTCTCCGATTAGATTCCCCTCAGAATCTAATTTGAATTTAGTTAAAGGAGAATATTGTCCACTCAAGGATGCATAAGCATGAGAACCTGCTTCAATAGCCCGAGTATCATTTCCCGTTGCTAACGTTAATGCAGAGATTCCATTCATAATACCTTTATTATGAGTGGTTGCTCGAAATGGATCCGATACTGCAAATTCATAAGCATTTAATATACCCTCAACGACTTCTTCTCCGCCTAGCAGATCCCTGTCAAAAGTGGCCCTACACCGGGCTAATCGATGGGTTGCTAAATTGGAAACAATTCGCAGGTATATTTTTCCTCCAGTTATCTCTTCAATAAAAGGACTAATAGCTTCAGCCATAGTATTTACTACATTTGCGCCCATAGCATCTAAAACATTAACTAACAAATGGAGAATAATCATTTTCCCTTTATTAGTAAGGATCTCTCTTATCTCTATATCACGAGCACCGCCACCTAACTCATTTAACATAGGATCCTGTTCATTTGCTATTTTTAACAATTTTTCCTTATTAACTTGTAAGATTTTTTTCGCTACTTCAACATCTTTTAACTGTGTTATTTGAATTTGAGAAATCATTATTGGATTTACTTCTTCGGAATGAAATCCCCCATGTATTCGAGCCATTCTTGCTGCATTAGAAGCAGCAGCAACTACTGACGGCTCTTCTATAACCATAGGGATAATATAATCTTTATCATTAATTTTAAAGTTTAAAGCAAGCCCAAATGGCAATTGAAAACTTCCCACGACATTTTCAATTAAAGTATCAATTTGAGTTTGAGTGAAATAACCTAATTCCTTTATTATCTTCATTTCAGCCTCGTCTAAATCAGCCAATGAGGATAATAATTTTTGACGTTCTTCCATTGATAACTTATAAAATCCAGAAATATCGGAATGAAATTCTTTCATAATATAATTCACACTTCGAAAAATTAATAAACTTTTCTATATCTCGTTGGAAATATAGAAGGTTAGAATAAAATTAATAAATATGATGCTCTGGAATAGTTATATATATTGGTGACCAATTGAGCAATCCTTTAGCGTTTTCATTTTGCTCATTTTCGGTTTCGACTCTCCTAATTTCATACTCCAGCGAATTACCTTTACTTACATTTCCTGCCACTCTGACTAAACCTTTACTAAGGTATCTAAGACCTTCTTGGTCATTTTGAGCGACTGGTTCAGATTCTAATTTCGCAAAAAGAGGAAAGAATCTTTCATGTAACCCAGAATGTCCTTTAGGACAGTGATCTAAACCCTTTATATTTGGTATTATACATCCTTCGTCGCAAAAATTAAGCATAAAACCCCTGTTATTATTTTGCTCGTGTTCAGCAATACGTCCTAATAAAATCATGGGCTTAGAATCACCATTTTTTATCAATTCGTATTCAAGAACACTTCTCTTAGTCTTTAAATGAATAAAATCATTAATACTTGGCCCTTGCTGAACTGCTTTTTTAAAACCTTCTTGAACCTTTAAAAGTCCAGAAATGCATGTAGCTCCTGAACCGTAAGAACCAAAGTAAATAGTATCATTGACACGAGCATGATTTTCGATTAAATATAATATCTGAGCCCACACTGCTGCATTATACATATTACCAAAATGCATTGGAACTCGTAATTGTGGGAGAACTCTCGCTTTTACATTTGTGTTAACCCAATGTGACAATCTTTCTAAATTTGATGATGTAAATCCTCTTTCATTAAGTTTCAAATAAAGGTATTCAGGCAAAACTGTGACATCATGTAAGAATGAATCAATTTTTTTCAAAATTGATGACTTAAAGCGATTTTTTTCAAATTTTGGTAAATCACTTATATGTTTAATCCACCGTTTTAGGATAATTTGTTGCATTATCTTCAGCGGGAGTTTTGAAAATGGTGCGTGAAATGTATAAAAATCAGTTTGAAAATCTCCAATATTTTTAACCAAATCGTCATAGGCTTTTAATTGAAAGTCAATATAAGTGGCTTGAGAGTATTGTCCAAAAGCTCTTGCATTCTTATCGTATGAGGGTCTAAAAAAATCATTAACATTCCCGGAAATTCTGCCAAATCGCTTTGAAAATGTGGCGATCCGAGGATTTTCTGATATAACAAGCCCAATTGCTCCTGAACCCTGTGTAGGTTCTCCAGGGGAGCCTATATGGTATTGAGATATGTCTGCGCTGATCACTAGAGCTTTGTTAATTATCCCATTCTGAATCATTCCGATGGCATTTAAAATTGCTAGCGTCCCGCCTGCACAGGCGTTGTAAATGTCTTGAGTAAGTGCGTTGGGCGATATGTTCAACATTTCAGCAAAAATATTCGAGATACTCTTAGCCGCGTATACTTCCGTCTCTGTACCGACAAATAGTGCATCTATACTCTTCGAGTCAATCCCACCACGTTGTAAAGCATTATATCCTGCTTTCAACCCGAGAGAAATTATATCTTCATCAACATCAGCAAGTCGCATTTCCTTAGAAAGAAGTCCTTTTGCATATTTTTCGGGATCTACTTTCCTTTCTATCGCAAGTTCTGTTAAATTTAAAAAATGTCTAGGTGCGTAAAAACCAATCGAGTCAAGTCCGATATTACCGAATAAATATTCATCCGAGATCATAGACTATCATTGTTTTTCCTTTTTTTCCATGAAAAAATTAATAATTTAACTTAATGTTTATAAGTTCAAATACTTATCTAACTAAATTATTCTTATAAGAGGATTTGTTTATTTAAACGTTCTCACTTGTTTAATATTTGTAACAGTTCAAACTCTTAATCGTTGTAAAGTTTGTTAATTCGACAAATGGGTATATTTTTGAGTTGTGATTAAAATCCGACATAAATAAGATTGCTAAGGGTTCGGGTCTCTTTTCTATTAAATTTTAAATAGATTAACTGAAATCCGTATCACTTTAAATTTATTTTAAAAAATTGCATGTGCTAAATGTAAGAAATATTTTAAAGAACCTTTCAATATCAGTTATAAACTACTTTATAAATTTTTAAAATCTTTTAATATAAGATAGTTTCATTATTTAGAAGTATTAGAAGGAAATAAACATTGCCGACAGAACCATCTGAACTTGTTTTTA
>JAGXNR010000061.1 GCA_019894875.1 Promethearchaeota archaeon
CCCGCTAGCCGCGCCATTTTGAATTATGTCATCTTGATTCTAAAATCAATTTAATACGAAAAATTGGTACTTGACCTGTTTAGATCTAAGCAACTATGAGGGAAATCAAAAATTTCAACAGAGATGAAACTTTTCTCCAGCAATATAAATAACAGTATCTTTGCCTTCAAGCTTTAGCGTGATATAATTATTGACCTTAAATTCCTGCATTAAATAATTAAAAATTAGATTCTTCTTTAAATGAATAAAGTCAAATCATCTATATAATATTGAAAGTCTCAACGATTTGTTTAAATTGAATTTATCCAATTTAGATAAAAAAATAAAAATTTTAATTAAGAAAAAAAAGAAGAGATAATCTGCCTTTTTAAAACTCATCTAGGTTGTTTCTAATTGTCGAGAATTTAGAGATCTTCTATTAAATCCTCATAAGCTTCGAGTGCAAGCTCAATTATCTCTTGAAAGGCCATCGCATCCTGAAGGTTTCCTTCAACCGTAATATCGCCTGCCATGTAAGCGCTTGTGGCATCTACTTCACCCATTAAAATTCCCGCACCAACCTCGAGAGTTGAAGACATCGTGAATGATGGATTTTCTACGTCTCCTTCCCCAAAGTCTAAATCCCCATCTTTTACAGTGAGCCAATACTTCTTATCTGCGTCATTAATCACCAATTGGATGGCGATATCCATATCTTCGAGTTCTTCTTTAAGGTCTTCATTCTCTACTGAGATAGCCTTAATAAACGTAAAAGCTTTTACAACATCATCTGGACTGGCAGCACTTGCTCCAGCTTCTTGCGCCTTTTTTATATCCTTTAATAATGATTCGTCAACCATTTTAATTTTCAACCTTTTTGTATAATTTTTTTGAGAATTATATATGAATATTCTTTAAAATAACAATATTAAAAGGAGTTATTAGTATAAAAATGTTTTATTTCTTTTTTAGGTCGAGAAGTATCAAATTATGCAAAAAAGATTATTCTCTTTACTACGATGTTACTTTTATATTATTCTGTTTTATTACCTACTTCAGAAAAATATTGGGTGAGAATGCAAAAAATTAAATCATTGAATTATTATTAATCTTTCAAAGAAGATATGATGACAAAATTAGGAGTTATACCAGAGAGATGATTATGAATCAGTTATTAGAAGCTACTAGTAATCTCATCGATCAACAATTCAAGGTTCCCGGTAGGGACATTATCATTGGTAGAACTCCGGATGTTTCTGTAAAAATAAGCAATTCTGGTCAGGTTATAAAAAAATTTAAGGATTTATTCAATTCTAATCTACAGTTATTTATTGATGGTGAATATCTCCAATTTTTGACTTTCTTTAAAAAAATCAAGGGGATAGATGAAAATTATATCAATGAAATCTATCAAGATCTTGAACTTAAATTTGAAAATTTAAGGGATACTGAACACCTAAGCATTGTTGTTCTGTATGCGATAGTATTGAATTCACTTATTTCAAGTATAAGAGATCTCCATTTTGCTGAAACAATAAGAGAAATAAAAAAACGTGTTAAAAAAAGAAAATATACTAACGAAATCCAGATTCAGAATGAATTAGACAAGCTTTTTATGGTCAATGATGATAATGTGTCAATTTTATATAACATAACGTATCTTGATACCTTAGCAGAATCTTTTAATTATAAGAAAGTTGCTCATATCTGTAAGATTCAAAAGAGTAAATTTATTAACCGAATTGTAAGCTTAATTATATCTCCGAATAATTAAGGATTTTATTTACACTCTTTCAATCTCAAGCAATTTCTTTACTAGAATTTTTGCGAGAGCATTTAAAACTATTTCCCTTAACACACGATCTTGAATTCGAATCTTATCTGAAAATTCAATTTGAATTGCTTGGCTTTTAGGGATTTGAGAAGCGCCATACTTTTTTGTTATATATCCCCCTGTTAGTACATATTCTTTTCTTTTAGGATGACTTGGAGCTATTGGTATTTCCAAATCAAGAAATTTCTGGATTATTTCTCCACGAAGGTTATTTCCCCAATTTTTTCTATGTGTTGGCTCAGAGAAGAAAGATTCTAAATTGTTCGTTCCTAAAATTATATCTACATCTCGAAAGCCTGGTGGACGCTTATTTTTTTCAAAACCATGAATATCAATCAAGAGAGAACGAGTAAAAAACCTTACATTGGCCATTACAAATTCCTTAATTTTTTCATGATAGGAATTATAAATCTGTTTAGCGATACCAGAATTTTGAACGAATGCTTCTGTTTCCTCTCGGTTCAGATCAATTTTGCTACGACGAACTTTAGAAATTACATAAGAGGGGATGTTATTTTCCTTATTTTGTGTTTCAAATTTCTTTTTAACTCTCTCAACTAATATTTTAGCGAGCTCGATTGTCTTCCCATCTATTCCTAAAATACCTTGTGATCTTTTTGGAATATTTTCACATTCTAATGTTCCCCCATGGGGTATAGAGATGATTAAGGGTACCGTACCTTTCTGAAATTCCACGTAATCTTTCAGATTTAGCATTGTATTAAAAATTAATAATAAAAAAAGATACTTAAAATTTCATTAAATGATAGGGGCGTTATGAAGAGTCAAATATCTAAGTATGATGAAAATACCAATCCAAACACCAAATCCAATTATTCCAAATGTATAATATGCAAATGAGTTTTTTTCCTTTTCAAAGGTAATATATGCAAACATCCAGGTACCAAGTCCACCAATTGCTCCTAATAAAACATCCGTAAACATATTTTGCACACTATCCGCCCTATCTTCAAATTTCCAACCTAAATCAAGGAATATTAGATGTTCAACGACTTCCCAAAGTATCGCAAATATCATTGTAAGAATAAAAACAAAAAGCAAAGAAAAAATTGGGGTTCTCCCTTTTTTCTTAGGAATTGTGTAAAACAATGAAAAGAATAAAAATAGACCAATACCATAGCAGATATGCCCTATAGAATAAAAATCAAACCAGGATATACCTACTTCACTAATTTCCGTGGCGATCAACCAATTAAATAACATGATTTACCTCAATTTATCTAATCATTAGTCGATTTTTTTTTATTTTTTAGATAGTAATAAAAAAATGAAAATATATAATGATTGGAATTAAAACTCAAGAACTACATAGATTACAAAGAATAGTACGAATAAAAGAGCAGCAGAAATATAAAACAGTAGAAATTCATATTTTTTCACTTTTTCATATAACAGATAACCAATCACTCCGACTATTAGAGCACTGATACCTCCTAGAACTATATCCGCAATGGCATTTATTATACTATCTTGTTGATTCAAGTGTTTTAGACCCCACTGTAATATAAGAGTGTTTTCTACTACCTCCCAAAATACCGCAAAAATAATAGTACCAACAAAAAACCATAACCAATGAGATTTTTGGACTTTAAAGTTATTGGGATCAAATAGATTTCTTATCGTTGAAATTAATGACAGTAAGGAGAAAACGACGACACCCATCGCTAAATGACCAAAACTAAAGAAATCGAAAACAGATTGACCAACCTCACTTGGTAAGGTTGCCCATAACCAATCAAACATCACGATTTTTTCACATCCTATCTTTTTATAATATCTATAAAATAACCAGTTAAAGACTTAGTTTAAAAAATATTGTATTATATTATATCTAATCATTCATCGTATAATGTTTAAGGTAATTTTTGCTTGAATAAAATCGCGTTTGTTATCTACTATCATAGACAGAATTTCTATAGTTTGAATGCTATTGCTGGCGCACTCGAAACAGATAAAATATTTGAAAGTATTACTTTTTACTTTTTAGATTCTATTGATAAACTCATGGAAACTCTTGAAGAATTAGTTAAATCCTATGATAAAGTAATAGTGGGGATTTCTTTTTTCACTACCCAACTTTTTGAAACTCAGGACTTAGTTCAAAAGATTAAAAGTAGATATGATAAGAAGTGCTTAGTTTTAGCGGGAGGTTCTCATCCAACAGGAGACCCTTTTGGAACCCTTAAAATGGGTTTTGATATAGTAGTAGTCGGTGAAGGGGAAGAAACAATAATAGATCTAATGCAAAAAGTCCGTGCTGACGAAGGTTTAAGTGATGTAAAAGGAATTGCTTATATTGATGAAGAAACTGGATATACTTATACAGGTAAGCATTCCTTTATTAATTTAAATAATTTTCCCCCTTTTCCTGTAATAAATACTAAATATGGAGCTATTGAAATAACGAGAGGGTGTCCGTATGTATGCTATTTCTGTCAGACACCCTATATTTTAGGTGCAACCCCAAGGCATAGGAGTATCGAAAATATATGTAAATCTGTCCAAGAGTTGCATAATCATTATGGGGATCTTACCGATGTAAGGTTTATAACACCAAACGCATTTTCATACGGTTCGAAAGATGGAAAGAGTTTAAATTTAGATATGCTAGAAAATTTATTAATTAGTATTCGGAATATAATTGGTACTCCCGGGAAGATATATCTGGGGACCTTCCCATCGGAAGTAAGACCTGAACATGTTACCCAAGATACCTTAAATTTAGTTTTAAAATATGCTAATAATGATAATATTACTATTGGGGCTCAATCTGGTAGTCAAAAAATCTTAAATTTATGTCATAGAGGACATTCTGTTGAAGATATCTATCGGGCTGTAGAACTCACATCAGAAAATGATCTTAAGATTAATGTAGATTTTATTTTTGGACTACCTGGAGAAGAAGATGAAGATGTCATCCAAACAGTAGAACTCATGAAACAGTTATCAAATCAAGGGGCAAGAATTCATACCCATTCATTTATACCTTTACCTCAAACTCCATTCTCAAAGGAGATTCCCAAAAAGGTGAATGATCTTTACAAGAAGGAAACAAGAAAGTTAATCTCAAAAGGATTAGCTTTTGGTAATTGGAGAAAGCAAGAAAAACTTGCCAGGAAAATTACTAACTATTTTAATAAAGAGAAATTATGAATCAATCTTTTATTATTATATAAGAATTAAGAAAATATTCTTAAGATTATATGGATGTTGCAATTAAGGCTGAGTTTACTGTATAAATAGGCGTTGATAGCGAAACCGAGTATCTACTCACTATAGATGGGGAAGAAGTAGGGATCTCTAAGGAGAAGTTAGGACAACATAATAATTAATATTTGTCTTTTCATTTTTTTTTCTTGCGTTATAATACTATAGGGTTTTTCATAGAGTTATGCTTAACAAATTATATTTAACGCTCTATTAAATATAATAAGTTTAAAGAAGTTTTTAATGAAATTGGGGAGGAACCTCCTACATTTAATATTTAATTTTTATAATAATTGGCTTAACATCATTAGTCGTACAGAAAAGTAGAAAAGTTCTCATAAAAAATACAAGGGGCAATAATGGAACACTAGAAGAACCATAAGTAAGTAAAATGCAAATTTAGAATTTTAATAACTAAAATTCAAAACCACTTATTTTTTTTTAATATTATCTTATTGGTAAGTTAGAAATTTTATTTTAAACGTATATAAGTAAACCCACCTCACGAATTTCTATAATCCATAAGAGAGATTATTTTGATAATTTCTATGTTTGAAGAAATTAAATTTCAGATTAAAGTAGAGTGATAAAAATCAAAGGAGCAAAAAAAAAATTGCTATCTTACAATTTGTACTTTTGTCCCTTCTATTTTAATAAATCCTTCTTTTTTTAGCTGAATAAGAATCTCCTTCAGTTTATCGGGTTTTATATTGTTAAACTCCTTCTCAATTTCAAATTTCTTTAGCGTTTTGGCTCGGAGGAGTAATTTCAAAAGTTTTCCTCTTATTTGTCTATTTGAACCCTTAAACGGTGTCTGTTTTCGATACTGTGCACTCTGCTTATGTAAATCTGGATGTGATTTTTTGAGCATGACACCATAATCCATTAAGGCATAATACCATTCACGAGGGTTTAGCTTATCAATTGTCTTCTCTATGATTGGAATAATTTCTTTATCGCTAATGTTATTCTTATTATGAAAAAAGAAGTAAATGTATACTCTCCTAATATTGGTTTCAATAAAAATTGTTGGTTTATTAAAGGCAAACGTAAGAATTGAAGATGCTGTATTATGTCCGATTTGCGGGAATGAGTTTAAGATTTTTATTGAATCAGGCAATTTACCATTGTAATCTTTCATTACAATCTCCGATATTTTCTTTAACGCTATTGCCCTTCGATTATACCCTAATCCCTGCCAGGCTTTAAGAACATCTTCAAGTGGCGCTTTTGATAAAGCTAAAAAACTAGGAAATTTTTCTACAAAATTTAGAAATTTTACTGATACTCTTCCTGTTTGAGTTTGTTGAAGCATAATTTCCGAAACTAACACTTTAAATGGGGTTATATTTTCCCTAAAAGGGAAATTTCTTTTATGTTGTTTATAAAAACTATGAATTATACCTCTGAAATGGCTAATCACTTCTTTTGATAAACCATTTTCTTTATATAATTTATAGAAATCAGATATAAGCAATAATTTTCACCGAATTTTTTATTTAAACTAACTTAAATAAAGTAATTACCCCTTCCTCATTTTGAGAGACTAAAAATAAATTCAGTCACACCACCTTCAATTTTTTTAAGTTTTTGAGTATAGCCTGAAGAATTAATGATATGAAGCATGGCTTTGTTTTCTAATAATATTGCCGCCCCAAAGCTTTTATAATTAAGTTCTCGCCCAATTTGAACAAGATATTGTAAAAGAAATTTAGAAATTCCTAATCCACGCCATTCTTTATGGACAACAAATAGCAATTCTGCTAAAGAAGGTTGATGTGTCTTAAAAAAACCTCCCATCGCAACAATTTTTTCTTCCTTATTCATATTCGAGATTCCGACTAATATCATATCAGTTAAGTAATCAATATTAACCATAGGAGCAACTTTCTTATGCCGAAAATCTTTCATAGGAGTAAAAAATCTGAGGTATCGATCTCTATCATCAAGGGAATAATGCAACTCTTGTATTAATCTTTCATCAGTAGGTTTCACAGGTCGTATTTTAATTGTTTCATTATTTTTCAAGTGTAAAGTGGTTTCATATTTCTGAGGATATATAGCAACCCTTCCATCAATAGAAGTCGGTAAATTTTGATCTGAATAGATATAATTCCATTTCTTTGCTTGTTCTAGAAGAATTTCTCTAAAATCAGGGTGTGCGATATTAATCAGCTGCAGCACTCTGTCTCGTATAGATTTCCCGTATAGATCTGCTATGCCCCATTCTGAAACAACATAGTGAACATCCCCTCTTGTAATTACTACACCAGATCCAGGTTGAAGGAAAGGTACAATACGAGAAACCACAGTACCATCCTCTAATTTTGCTGTTGATGGGATTACCATTATAGGTTTTCCATATTTTGCACGAGCAGCACCTCGAACAAAATCCACTTGCCCTCCAATACCACTAAAAAACCTATGTCCGATTGAATCAGAATTCACCTGCCCCGTTAAATCAACAGAAAGAGCAGCGTTAATAGCAACTTGTCTTTTGTTTTGACTTATTATATATGGATCATTCGTATAGTCGCTTGGGTGAAATTCAACCATAGGATTATTATTAACAAAGTCATATAGCCTTTTAGATCCCATGACAAATGAACATACTATTTTGTCTTTATGTAATGTCTTTTTTCTGCATGTAATAATCCCCTCTTCTACAAGATCTACTATCCCGTCTGAAAAAACTTCGCTATGAACACCTAAATCTTTTTTGTCTTTAAGTTCCGTGGTAACTGCATTTGGAATTATCCCTATGCCCATTTGAATAGTTGACTCATTTTCTATTAAAGAAGCAACGAATGTAGCAATTTTTTTTGCAGACTCATCAGCCTCTCCGTATTCATATTCAATTATATCATGATTTGAAAGGATAAAAGCATCAATATCATCCATATGGATAAAAGAATCTCCTAAAGTCCTTGGCATTTTAGGATTTATTTCAGCTATAGTAAAATCTGAAGATTCCGTAAGAGGTTTAGCAATATCGACATTAATACCAAAGCTACAAAATCCATACTTGTCAGGGGGGCTTACTTGTATAAGAGCAGTATCTAAATGCATCCTACCAGATTTAAATAGCTTAGGAATCTCTGATAATAACATAGGGGTATAATCTGCTTGCCCCCCTTTTATATATTTACGAAGCGATTTTCCTATAAAGAATGCATTATGCCTAAATAAATCCTCTATCCCTCCTGCAGTTTCATAATAGTCAAGATCACTTAAACTAAGAAAGTGTAAAATCTCAACATCGGGAAGTTGTGG
Organism: Promethearchaeota archaeon; assembly: GCA_019894875.1. The sequence goes on from JAGXNR010000061.1 coordinate 8,315, forward strand.
TCCAAGTGCTATTAATTTTTTAGTAAGATCAATAGGTTCTGCACAACCTGAATCGATAAATATCCGATTCCCTGGTTGAATGAATTTTTTAATAGCTTCCTCAGCGGAAACTTCTTTTTTTTTATACTTTTTTACAAGATTTTGGATTGAGCTATCGGACAAAAAAACACCTTAAATTCAAACTACATATAATTTAGTATCTAAGTTATTTTAAATATAATTGTAGGTTATTTTTACCTTTACAATTTTTAGCTAATTTTCAAATATAATTGTAAATATGATTCCTTAGAGCTAACTATGTATATCATTTTTTTGGTATGTATCGTAGGAATGGTCCTTTTAATACCTGTGTATTTTTTATCAGTTGAACATCTAAGATTACAAGAAAAATACGGCAAAAAGAAAGGATTACAAATCACCGAGATTTATGGTTTAATTTCAGGATGGGGATTCTTTATATTTCTATTTGGCATTTGGATCTCTTTTCAACCCAAGTTTGAAATCCCTATTTTTCAATATAATTTAGTTATAATTAGTTATCCAATTCCCTTATTTCATTTAATACTCGCCCTCCCTATAATTTCAACGGGTGCTTGGTTTGGAATTGTAGGAGTAAAGGAGGTTACCTTAAAAGTTGCTGAAACTCATAGACCCGTAGAGGTTATTAGCACGGGAATTTATTCCAAGATACGTCACCCACAATATTTTGGAGCGATATTATCTCATATTGGGATTTCTTTACTGCTTTCCTCACTTTTTTCCATCTTATCAACACCACTTATAATTGTAGTCCTTTTTTTGTTCTCTTGGAAAGAGGAAAAAGAACTATTAAGAGAATTTGGCAAAGAATATGAAAAGTACCTAGATAAAACACCTATGCTAATACCTAGAGTAAGAATAAAGAAATTCAGAAAAAAAAATATGCAATAATCCAAAATTTTCCACTATCGTACATAATCATAAACTATAATAAACAATAATAAATATCTAAATTCCTTCTACCATTTATAGAAAAGACATTTACAATTTCTAAGTTTTCACATGGGCAGCGATAAAGTTGAGGTTGAAGATATAGAGGCATTTATTGATGGATTGATAAATTCCTTTGATACTCTAGGGGATATTGATCCAAGTCAAGCAAAAGGTTTTCAAGCACAACTAGCAAAGGCTATATCTGATTTGAGAACAAAAAGAGCAGATAAAATAGAACCTCTTCCTAAACATATTGGAAAAGTGGATCTTAAAGCGTTATTATTAAGCGAGTTAGAAGCTCTTCAAGATGATTTAGATTCTGCTGATTACAATCAGAGAGCTAAATTTAAATTGGTCCAAAAAATTGCACTAGTACGAGAACAGATAAATTCAATGTAAATTCTGTTTTCTTGTCATATAATTAAAACCATGATGAGGTTGTTGAAATTCTTATTGATATCCATTGTCATGCAAATTTGTATCTAACAATAGATGAAATCTTAGATGAAGCTAGAAATGTGGGTGTTGAAAAGATACTCGCTGTTTCGATTAGCACCATTAGTTTAGAACGGATCTTAGAAATCTCTAGTATGTATAATGAGATTTATCCTGCATTAGGTATCCATCCTGAAGAAGTACAGATGAATAAAGAAATTGAAAATCAATTAAATTCTGTACTAAACACTATTAGAACTAATAAAGAGAAAATTTGTGCAATCGGTGAAATCGGGTTAGACCATCATTATGTTAAAAACCAAGAACTGTATCCATTGCAGAAAATTATTTTCGAAAAGATGCTTTCACTCGCTCAAGAATTAGAATTACCCATTAATTTGCATACAAAAGGAGCAGAAAAGATTGTTTTTGATATGCTCCCATCTTACACAATTCCAAATATAAATGTTCATTGGTATTCGGGACCAGAGGAATTTTTAAAACTAGGTATTGAAAGGGGTTATTATTTCTCTATTACACCAGCGATTAGTTATTCGCCTGTTGTAAGGAAGACGGTTTCAATGGTTAACATAGATCATCTACTTTTAGAAAGTGACGGTCCCGTGAAATATTCAGGAAAACTGGGTACACCAGCAATGATTAGAGATGTTCTTAAATCTATTTCAACATTGAAGGATGTTCCTGTTAATGAATTAGAAAATCAAATATATGAAAACACTAAAGAAATCTTTCCCAAAATGTTTTGAATACGATAATCTTATTATATTAGGTCTCTTATTTCTTCAGGAAATTGTTCGCCTTTAATTTTCATTCGGTTTAACATTTCCTGAGTCTCAGATATTGTGTTTCCATAAATATGGAGTGAATTACTGAAATCTAAATAATGGCCAATCTCAACATTTAATTTCTCAGCAATATTTTTTTGAATTCTTATCATACCATTTACATTTGCTTCCCACGCTCGAAATAAATCCCGACTTCTCCAGGTTGTCTGCATTATCAATTTTCCTTCTTTAATACGCATAAATATTCTCTGGAGACAGGGGGGATCAATATGATAAGGATCTACCAAAGGACGCCAGGTGATTGCCTGTGCTCTACGAGAGTAAGGTTTTTCTTTTAATTTTTGGACAATATATTCCATTTGGTTAATTCTTGGAAAACTCAAAGCAGCAATAGGAATTTTATCTATTTGAAACTGCTCTGAGATCTTTTTATCTAAATCTAATTCAATTTCATTATTTAATTTCCAGATATTTGATTCTGGAGTACTTTTAACTTTCTCTACTCTTGCCAACTTTTTATGATTTTTTACAAACTCATTATCAACAAATTCTAAATCATAATTCTTATGAATAGAATCCTCAAGTGAAAATGGGGCATAATTAAATATTCTGTCATGATAAGAATAAGGAAAACTAACACCTGAATCATATAATAAATGATCGTTAGTGCCATTCATGATCTCTTCAATATAACCACTTTGAATAGAGCCGATTAAATAAGTGTCTGCCATACATCCAAAAATCTCATATGAATTCCCAAATTTTGATTTGATCTTCAAAACTTTACCTTTCCGCATAATAGGATTGCTTAATGGATCGGTTATCTCTATTAATACTGTAGCATCTTTAGAAGGAGGATCTCCTTCCTTATCATATTCAGTTTTAATATTATCACCGTTATATAACACTTGACCTATGGCTGATAGCCAGGCGTCTCTTACATTGCTCTTTGAAATATAGAATACTTTTGCCATTATGATCCACTTTTTTAAAGTTTTAATTTCTACTAAAAATTTATTATTAAATATCTAATAAAATCCAATTGAGTATTAGAATTTAATAAAATGCTTTTTCTAGATAAATTTATAATAGCTGAACTTTCATTATTTTAATAAATATCTAAATAAAGGTTAATAACATGGGTTTTGGAAAAAAATTGAAGAAAGGTATTGCCAAAGCTGCTGGGGGAATTGTGGAAAGTGTAACAGGATCAGAAGCAGCAGGTAAAGGTGTGAAAAAAGCAGTCAAAAAAGGTAGTGTCAAAAAAGGTATCAAAGAAGCAGTTGAAGAAGCAACTGAAGATGATGATTAAATTCTAATCCTCTAAACGACTGATAGAAATTTATCATTTTTTTTTAAATTTTTATACTAATCCTACTATTTTCTTATATAATCATAGCATTAAATTTTTAATAATTATAATATATTGAATTAATAGAAAATATCAAACAAAGAGTTACATGTGAATATGCAATTAAAGCTTGAATTTTCTCCACCTTTTAATGAAATTACTAAAACATTATTTGAGACCTTTGAATTTGAAGAGGAATTAACATTATCAGAATTAATTGAGTTTTTTGAACAAAAATTTGAAGGCTTTAGTGAATTAGTTTGGGATAAAGGGAATAAGGGAGTGTTTAGTAAGTTTTTATCAATTATTATTAATGGTCGAAGTTATCAGCATGATAAATTCTTAGAAACAAAATTAAAAGATGGAGACCAAATTGTTTTTATCTATATATATTTTGGTGGATAAGACTCTTTAAAATAATCTAAATAATATAAATTATCCACATTCCAAATCCTGTTAAGAATGGATTTAAGATGTTGTCTGAAATATTCTTAGCAAAAGCATCTACTATTAAAAAGAATAAAGTAGCTATACTTGCCATTATAAACATTTTTACCATACTTACTGGCATCCAGGGGGAATATATAATTGAGATAATTAGGACTATTAAAAAGGTAGATAATCCTCCTACGATCAATCCTTCAACCGTTTTTTCTGGATTTGTTCTCAGACGATGTGTTCCATATTTTTTTCCAATTACACAGGCCATGGCGTCAGCCCCAGTTGTTATTAAGACAATTGCTCCAAAAATGGGAAAAGGCATAAATAGAAAAGGTGTGAAAGATAATGCTAAAGGTGTAGAAGCGATAAAAGTATATTGTTCTTCCTTTCTCATCCCTAAATACCATCTCGTTGACCATTTTGGGAGCATATAGAATTTATTTAATCGAATTAGGTCTCCAATTTGAAACATAATAACAAATCCAAAACCAATGGTAATAATTAACCAGTATGAGAAACTGTAATTATCTAAACCCCATTGGGCTAAAATTCCAATATCATCTAAGATAAGCCCTAATGACCAAAAAAAGAAGATCACAAAACAAGTAAAGATATGAAGACCTTTTCTAGTCACCTCACTCTTCAAATCGTCCACAAAATTCTTATTGAACTCTTCACAATATTTATTGTAATCTCTTTCTGCCATGATTTCGGGATTTCTCCATGCAATAGTTCCATTATAAATAAACACAATTGCCCATGCTCCAATTTCAAAGATAAGAAGAGTTGATGTAAAGAACCATAAGAAATTCAATGATTCTTTGCTTAGGGAGGGAGAATGAAATTGATATATAAAAGGAAATAAAATCCCCGAAACCAAAAATAATATAGCAATTAAAATCTCGTTTAGGAATAGATTGTTTTCAATTTTTATTTTTCTGTTTTTAATTGAATAAATCAATGTTAAAATTGAAAATCCTATGAAAATTATAACGGTTGGCAAGTACATTTTCTTAATTATTAATGTTAAATATTCTTAATATGTTATGGGATCCATGATAACAGAATTGTATAGTATCCTATATTAAAGAAAAACCGAATCAAAATATAGACAATACTACACCCAATTGGTATCAGTAAGTTATCTGATGCATTAATTGGTTTATTCGTTAAAATGTCAAGTGCTAAATAAGTAATAGAGAAAATAAGTGACCAAAATATTCCAATGAAGAAGTAACAAATTACAAAAGTAATAAGAGTACCCGCTATTGTCCCTTCCCATGTTTTCCGTTTATTCCATGAAATATGATTTTTACCAAATCTTATTCCAACTTGACTGGTTATCAAATCGCTTATAGAACTAATCCCTAAGATCGCTAAAAATATCATAGGAGGAGAGATAAACGCAGCAAACATTTGTCCAATTGCGAAATATAAATAGGTACCGTAGTTATCTTGTTCCTCCTCAGTTAGGTATATTCTAGTAAAGAAATTAAAAGGAAAATAGATGTACATTGATTTTCGAGTGAACTCATTAGCGAGCATAAACATACATAATAGGTAAAAAAAGAAAAATAACAAATAGTAAAACCAACCAAAAGAAAATAGAACTTCAATAATAGAGTCTGGTTGATTTACTAATTTTAAATATTGTAGGAGCATGTTATTTTCTTCAGGAATCATTCCTGCTGAAGAATCTGTAATTAAGTAGACTACGGATAACCCTACATACCAAATTACGATAAGACCAATAAAAATAAAAACATGATTTATTTTCCTAAGTGAATCTTTCTTCGCTTTACTCCAGTTTTTTCGTTTTCTTTCTAATTTCCTACTGATTTCTGATAGATCCTTGTTTATTTTTTTTTTGTAAAAAAAAACGATTATTGTTGAAATGAAAATTAAGATACTAGGAAGAAGCATAGGTATCCCCAGTAGTAATAACCATAAGGGAACGATGAAGGGTTGCAGTTCAACTGCCTGATTCATTAACAATAGAAACAATAGAATATGAATAAACACGAAAAATAAAGCACCAAATCCTATGAAGTTATTCAAAACATCTGGTTTATTAGACGAGTATAAAAAGACAAAAAGGATTAAAAAGTAAGAAAATACGATAATAAGAAACCAGAAGTGAAAATAATCCATAACAATTCTAATATTTTTTGTATTCTATTTAACTTTGTAAATAGCACTAATTAATATTATTTTTTTTAATAACCTAGGTTGTTTAATTCTAAACGATCTAACTAAATAAATTTACATTAAAACTCTACTTATAATTAGTTACCCCCTAACTCGAATTTGAAGGAGATATTATTGAAAAAAATTATTTTAGCTTCAAGTTCTACTGATCGAAGTGAACTCTTCACTCGAATTGGTATTCCGTTTGAAGTGGTGGCTTCTGATATAGATGAAGATACATTAAAGATGAGGATTTCTGATCCAATTTTATTAGTGAAAGAAATAGCAAAAGCAAAGCTGCTTTATGTTAAAAATTTCCTATTGAAGAAGAGTTTACAAGCGATAATCATCGCAGCAGATACTATTGTAGAATTGAATGGCAAGATCATAGGAAAAGCTAAAAATGCAAGAGAAGCATTTAAAATCATAAAAATGTTAAATGGTAAGACTCATAACCTTATTACGGGAATTGCAATAACTGAAAATGATAACCCTAAAACAATTGTTGACCATGACACCACTTCAGTTGAATTTCTTACACTTTCAGACACAGAAATAGAAAAATATGTAAATACTAATGAATGGAAAGGTCGTGCGGGTGCCTATTCTATAAATGATAAAGCAAGTCTGTTCATTAGCAAAGTAGACGGATCTACTTCAAATGTAATTGGCTTACCAATGCACAAAATATATGAGATATTAAAAACCGATTTTGAATTATCTTTGTTTAATGTGTAAGAGTCTGACTCTAACGTCCTGAATTCTTTCTCAATACTTTTAAATCTTCATAAAACCTTAAGATTTTTTCAAATTTGTTTACCATATCCTCATAATAATCCCTATCTGCATAAGCCATTCGAGATAACTTCTTTGCGAGATTAATTTCACTTTTATATCGATTTATTTTTTCATCAATCACATGATTTTTTCAAATAAAGTCTTATATAAATCGAAAAAATACTGTGATAATACATTTCATAATTTAAGTCTGGGTAAACAAAAAACGAGTAGACTTTCTTAGTATCTCTCATATACTTATCTTTTCTAAAGTAAATGCTTTTATAATTTAAAGCCTTAATAGAAAATATTATTTTAAAGAAGTTGATTATAAATGGCAAAAAGTTACAAAAATAAACAATTAATGAAATTATTAACAATACTCGGTGGAATCGTAGGCTTAATCACAATTATTCTTGGATTAGCCGGCATTGAGAATTATGCGTATGTAAATGCCTTAGTAACATTGGATGCAATTTTTACTTTCATCATTGGTTTAGTTATCGTTGTATTAACCCTCTTAGTTGGATTAAAACCAGATAATCCGATCCCTTTCCACTGGATTGTATTGTTGATTTTAGGTATACTCTTAATAGTCTTTGGGGCCGGGATTTGGGCAGGAATATTGTTAATAATCGCATTTCTTATAGGTTTGATTGAAGATCTATAGGGTAAATACAGGATTCAAATATAACTATTTTCTTTTTTCTCTTTTTTACTTAGGAAATTAACTTTTTGCACTTTTTAAAAAATAGCTCACAATTTCTTCAGGAAGATTAATAGAGGTG
>JAGXNR010000062.1 GCA_019894875.1 Promethearchaeota archaeon
TAACTAAGATAATGATTGAAGCTAAGAGGTGGGGAAATTTCATTTCATATCTCTGTTCTATGACCAAACATAACCTATTTTTACTCACGCCACACCTCTCAACATTTTCGAATATCCTAATTTTGCATTGTTCTGTCTTAAATAAACCAATATAAAAAAGTGTATGTAATTGATGAACATTTATTAATATAAAAATACAATGATAAACTAAGCTTGAGAGAGATTGCATAATAGTAATTGATTATTTATGAAAATAGATATTGAATTGTTAAAAGAATTTGAACAGACAATTGACACTATTCATCCAGAGACAGGAAAAATTCCGATAAAAATTCTTGGATTTGGTGAAATAAGTTTAGTTTTTGAAATCATTGGTGACCCCGAACAATTAGCTTATAAAAGAATACCAATATTCAAGAATGAAAAGCAAGTTCGAAGGCACATTTGGGCCTACAATGAATATTGTAGAATTTTAGATAAGGAAGTGGGATTGATTCTTCCTGAACACAAGGTTATATGGTTCTTAGACGATAAGGAACAAATTCAATTTTATAGTATTCAAGCTAAAATTGATCCGGAATCCGTTGGAAATAAAATTATTCATCATGTAAGTGACGATGAGATAGAAATCCTGGTCTTACTTGTTTTGAGAGAATTAAAGAAAGTATGGACATTAAATAAGGAAAAAGCAAATATAGAAGTAGGATTAGATGGCCAAATTTCTAACTTTGTCCTAATGGATTATGACTCAAAGAGTTCTACTGTAAATGAAAATTCTAAATTATTGTATCTTGATACCAGCACCCCTATGCTTCGAAAAAATGGAGTGGAAGCAATGGAAGCAGACTTATTCTTAAACAGCACACCTTCATTCTTAAGATTCTTAATAAAGGCATTTTTCATTCAAGAAGTATTAGATCGTTATTATAACCTGAGATTGGTAATTATAGACTTACTTGCTAACTTTTTTAAAGAACAAATACCTAAAATCATCCCTCGATTAATAAAAAGAGTAAATCAATTCTTAAATGAAGAAGCGAGTGAGTTTAAAATAGATCCAATTTCTTTCGTTGAAGTGCAAAAGTATTATAAAAGTGATAAAATGATATGGGTTATCTTTCAAAATGCTAGAAGAATTGATCGATACATCAAAACTAAACTACTCAAGAAAACATACGATTTTTATCTACCAGAAAAAATTAAAAGATAATGAAAAAGATGAATTTTTTTTCTTCAGCTGATAAATTCTCCTAATTTTCTTTAGTAATTTGTGTGAAAAAGTAACACCGATATGAATGAATAGCATTAACAAACTTACGGTTCTTTACTTGTTGTAGCGAGCCATTGATCCCTACAATCCTCAGAACAGAAAACGTGCATACTTGTGGGCTCATTCATATCAAATTCCTGTATTTTAGCTCCTCCTACAATTTCCTTCTTGCATTCTTGACATTTTACTTTAGCCATCTTTCACCACTTAATCAACATTTTAATTATAAGATAGAGTTCGTTTTAATAAATCTTGATAATTAGATAAAATGAAACTAAAGATTAATGATCAAAAAATTCAAAAGCACAAAAATACTGGTTATGAATATGACCTATAAACCTAAGGTATATCTCACCTCAAATGTTTTCTCAGCAATGGAGATCGGATCTAATGAAACAATTTCTGAACACATTCGAAATAATATTAAAAATTTATGGCAGGAACTAAATCAAATTTCAGAATTAAAAGTATTCAACGGAAGGTTTCCCTCAGAAGATGAAATTAACAAAGATATTAAAGAATTTAAACCAGACATCATTGGATGTCATTTAAGTCATTCTCTAATTTCAGAATCTCTGAAAAATTCAAATATTTTTGCAGTTTCCACATCAACAGCCGGATATAACCACATTCAGAGAACCCAAAAAGATGATATTCTAATAACTCATACACCCGGAGTTCTTCATGAAACCGTTGCAGATTATACTATCGCAATAATTATGGCCAACCTAAGGAACTTGGTTGATCTTCATAATTATATTTGGGAAAATCAATGGACCCCTGATGATAAATGGGATTTAGACAAAAATCTTTCCTCTGTAATCACTAGTAAAGTACTCGGTATCGTTGGATTGGGTGAAATTGGGAAGGAAATAATTAGGAGATTATATCCTTGGGGGATTAAAATTCTTTATTATGATATCAGACAAATGAATGATTTCGAACAGAATTTCCCTTCCATTGAGTTTAAAGAGAAGTTAGAGGATATCTTCAGAGATTCAGACATTGTGAGTATACATGTTCCTTTAAATAAACATACTGAAAAAATGATAAATCGGGACTTATTAAAACTCATGAAAAAAAATGCACTGATAGTAAATACCGCCAGAGGACCAGTTTTGGATCTAGAATCCCTTCTTAATATGCTTGAAACAAACGAAATCCAAATAAATATTGCTTTTGATGTCTTTCCAATAGAGCCACTTGATAATAAAATCCTCAAGAGATTTAGGAAAATCAAACAACAGCGACCTGAAATTCGTATGATTCTGATTCCCCATAATGCCTCCGCTGATGCGGATACTAGGGGTAAGATGAATATACTCTTTTTACAAGATATAATTAAAATAATAAAATCTTCATCATTAGAGGATTTGAATGATGTCTACATTATCCCGGAACATAAAAAACAACTATATGATAAGGAATGGAGAATTAATAACTACTGGGAGAAAAAATGATTAGATCCTTCATCGCTCTTGAATTAAAGGAAAAAGGTACTATTGAAAATATCAGCTCTTTCGCTACCAGGTTAAAAAAAAATCAGACCAACTTGAAATTAGTAAAACCTGAAAATTTACATATGACAGTTAAATTCTTGGGGAATATTTCTGAGTCATTAGCCCCAAAAATATATGACATATTGAAGACAGAAATAAACGAAAAATTCTTCCAAGATAAAGAATTCAAATATTATTTAAAGGGTGTTGGTCAATTCAATAGGTTTTCAGTTATATGGGTAAAGCTTGTAGGAGATATTTCTTTTTTACAAACGATTAAAGATTCCATCGAAGATTTACTGAACACGAGATTAACAGTAGATCGCGATAAAAGAACGCAATTTAAACCACATCTGACCATTGGAAGATTAAGAAAAGAAAAAATTAATTATAAAACATTTGATATTTTTAAAAAACTTATTAATGAAAACAAAAACAAAGAATTTGGGGACTTTAATATCAGTCAAATTAAGCTCAAAAAATCAGTGCTAACTTCTCAAGGCCCTCATTATTCTGACTTAGAATTTTTATAGCGAATACTAGGTTTCTTAAAGTTAAAGACCTTTTCTTAATCCAAAAATTTCAGTCTAAAACTAGTCTAAGACTTTGTGTAGACTTTCTAATAGAAAATTACTTATAATATTGCAACCAAAAAATGAATAGGGAGAGAATCGGGCTGAAATCCTTTTTTTTTTACAACTTACAACAATTATCTAGTATTGAAACTTATTAATCGAATCGAGATCAGGAGTTAAAATAAAGATTTTTATTTCTTTTTTTTATATTTAAAATAGTCGATTTAGAATATTAATGACATTTTTCTCAGTTCAATGAATAATAAAAAACCTATTAAAGCAATTGTTTGGGATTTAGATGGAACTTTAATACACTTCAAAATTAACTCAATTAAAGCCCGTAAGTCTGCAATTAGTATTCTCGTGTCGCATGGAATAGATAAAAAAGAACTTTCGATTCAGAAAAGCATATTAGACAATATAAACATATCTAAAGAAATATTTCACCTAAACGGGTATAACACAAACCAAATAAGCAAAGTATTGCAAGAAGTCGATAATGAAATAAGCAAAATCGAGTATAATGCTGCACTTAATGCCACAGTGATAACTGGTATCGAAGATGTCCTTATCTTTGCAAAAAAAAATAATCTTAAACAAGCAATTTTTACATTCAATAAGTATGTACATGCTAAATTGTCTCTTGAAAAAGTTAACCTACTGAAATTTTTTGAAGTAATAATCGGAAGAGATAATGTTAGTAATCCTAAACCTCATCCAGATCATCTTCTAGTTATTTGTAGTAGGCTTGGGGTTAACCCAAATGAAATCTTAGTTGTTGGAGACAATTACAGAGATATTGAAGGTGCTATCAATGTTGGTGCTTATTCTATCGCGGTTCATACTAAGCTAGCAATCGTCGAAACCCTTCAAAAAGCCGATGTAATTGTAAAAGAAAGTGAAATTCCTCAAAAATTAATAAAAGAAATTAAGAAACTTTTATAAAGAAATAAAAAAAAATATAAAATAACCATTTAAACTATTAATATTCAATTAATCTTAAAAATTAAATAAAAACCATGAGAATAGAATATTTTTTGGATGTCCTTAAACCTCATTCTCCTTCAATTGATTATGTAGCTGGAGCTCTGATGGATATTAAAGGAATTTCTAAAGTTAGTGTAAAGTTAGATGAATTAGATCAAAAAACAGCCTCCTTACATATTAATATTATAGGAAATGATGTTTCATTAGAAGAGATAACCGAAAAATTATCATCTTTAAACTGTGCCGTTCACAGTATTGACGAAGTGCTGTTTGAGAAAGAATAGGCATAGTATTAATATCACCATTTTATTTTCTTTTACTTATTTTAGGTTTCGAGTTAAAAAACAGTTTGAATAATGATTAATTTTTGTTATTATGATTCAACCGAAAAAATAAAAATTAGTTGTTCTCTTTCTTTATCTAGAGAATATTTTTTTTATATTATGGAAGATCCAACTATTGTTAAGATCCTTCAAGAAAACGGAGAAATTAATGACGAATTAGATTACGCCATAATGAACTACTTAATCCAAAACAGAGGGCCAGGACTTACTGCTTGTCAGCCTACTTTAATCGAACTTGAAGGGGGGAAAAAAGCAATTAAAATGGACTTAGATAATACATTTGTAGATAATAACAATCAATTGATGGGCTTAGGTATTGTTGGGAAGATATATATTGACTATGAAACTCTTCAAGTCATTTTTTGCACCCCCTTAGAAGAGTTAGAAAGTAATATCAAAAAATTAAAAGATGCAGGAATTGAGCCTCAAAATCGACCCAAAGGGAAGTACTAAAAAACTAAAAATTCCTCATAAAAAATTATATTAGGTAGTTCATTCTTTATTTTACCGAGTAACTATGTCTGAGAAAGAAAGTAAAATAAAGCATCTAATTCAAGAATACTTATTAGATGAGGGATTATTAAGAGAAAAAATTTCTGATTCTAAACTTGATTTTGGATTTCAATTTATTTTTCCACCAGGGAATGATCCCATGGGACGACCGATTGGCAGGAGAATGGTGGTTATTAAACCAAAAAATAAAAATCTAATCATAATATCACTTGGAACTCAAATTTCAAAACCACATGTAGACACTTTAAATTCACTAAAAGAGGATAGAAAAATGCAATTTTTCTGGGATCTTAGAAAATTCTTTCTTGTAAGGGATTTATTCTATAGAATTGACATTAATAATTACAGATATGAAATTAGTGACCAAATATTCCTTAAAAATAATGGAAATGTTTCTAAAAATTCATTTTTCAAGTCAATAAGACGTGTATTTGATAGTGCTGCGTATAGTAATATATTATTAGGAGAATATTGCTCAGGTAAAATAAAACCAGAAGATTTTACGAAGGGTAAAGATTTTGCCGGAGGGGCTGATTTCTCTTTATATTCTTAATTTGCAAAAAATATTTATGGTGAAATCAAATTTTTAAAGATTGGTTACAAGCTTTAGGGAAATTAGATTATGTGCAAGGGAAGGCAAGACCTAATGTGGATTGCATATTATGTGCGGTAAGGGATAATGATGTTCGTGTTGAGATTCTAAAGGTTTATGAAGATGATATCTGTTTTATCATATTAAATTTGTATCCTTATAATCCTGCGCATTTAATGATTGTAACTCAAAGGCATTTAACCAAATTTCTTGACCTTACCAAGGAAGAAATTATTCACATCAATCGAGCAATTCAAGGAATTCAGTTGCTTTTAAACGATTTATATAATCCTAAAGGATATAATATTGGATTAAACCAGGGAAGAGATGCCGGCGGTAGTATTGAACATTTACATTTTCATTTAATTCCTAGATATGGATCTGAACTAGGATTTATTGATATAGTTGGAAAAACTCGTGTACTTCCTGAAGGTTTAAAGGCTGTAAAGAAGAAACTTGAGAAAAACATAAATAACTACTTAAATAAAGATTTCTTTAAAAATTTCTAAACGATATTTCTAGCAATAAAAAAAGAAAAAAAAATTAACATTTAATACTAAAATCTAAAGTTATTTAGCGAGTTGCGGCGCGAATGTCTGCTGCAGTTACTCTCTTGCGCTTATCCGCTTTGCAGACTTTTATAGCATCTTTTGTCGCTGTTGCAGCACTACCTTCCAGATATCCAATTAATTTGTCAAGTGCTTCTGCAGCTACTAAATCTGCTCCTTCTTTCTTCATTAAACGCCTGATTGGTGCTTTAGCTATATATCCTGCTTCAGACTTCTTAGCAGGAGCTTTCGCAGGAGCTTTCTTTTTTGCCATTTTTATTCCTCCAACTTTTTAATATAGGATTGTTATTTAGATGTTAATTAAGTATTACTACACATTTCTATTATATAAATGTTATGATTCGAATCAATAAATTTAGATGATCTTTTAATTCGAATCCTTAAATTCGAAAATTAGATCGTTTTATTAATATGATATTAATTTCTAATAAAAACTATTTTTTGATTTTGTCGGAAATAAAAGATTGTACTCTTAAATTATTGAGTTTTCCCTTTTATTAATGTTTCAATAAGAATTTTTGAAACTGAAATGATCCATTATTAAACCTTGTTAAATTTTTACTGATTACAGAATTAAAATATTGTCATATTCCATTTAATAATGCCTTGATATTTTTTTTTGAAAATATATTACATTAATCTACCTTTCAGTTAGAAATTTATGCGGAAATCTGAATCTAATTAAAAAATACGATATAACGGTATTTTTAAATTTTAGTAAAATCATCCCAGAGGTTTAAATTGTGCATATCAAACTTTTTTTAATAATATCTGTTAAAAAATGAATAATGATCAAAATTTTTCCTAAAAAAATAAATTAAAATATAAGCTCTTTAACTATTGTATTATACAGAAAAGTTTGATATTGTAGATATAATTATGGGCATAAAAGCTTGAAAACTGAGTATGAGCGAGCTAGAAGAATCTGAAATTGAAGAAGCACTCCAGTCATTAGGTTTCACGAAAAATGATTCTAAAGTATTACTTACTTTATGTAAGTATAAGATATTAAGCCCTGCTGATATTGCTAAACATTCCGGAGTAGATAGAGCCAGAGTTTATGATTCTTTGAATAGATTAATAGATAAGGGCTTTATACAGAAAGAACCTATTAAGAGGGGTGCGAATTATCAAGTTATTCCAATTGATAAAATTTTCAAAGTAATACGCGACCAGTATAAGCAAAGGATTGAAGATACCATAGTATTAGAAAAAATTATTGGGGATCTAGAGATAACGAAAGAAGAAACAGAACCCCGTGTTTGGGCAATCAATTCGAGATCAAAAATTAGAAAAAAGATAAAGGAATTAATAAATTCTGCTAAGGAACGTATATTTTTCATTATAACTCCTGATTTACTTATGAATGAATTAGGAGGATATGAATGGGTATTAAAAGAATTATGGAATAAGAAATTTTCTTCTGATCTTCAACTTGTTATTGCACTGAAATATAATGAAACTTTAAAGGAGGAAATTAAAAAACTTCTGAAGATCTCTGTTACGATTCATTCGATAAAAGGTGATAATGTTATTCCTTTCGGATTGTTAATTTCTGATAATCAATTTCTTCTGACTACCTTAGATCAAGTAAAAGAAGCGCCAGAATATACCTCAGGATTATGGTTAGAGAATGGTATGCCAAAACAGATTATAGGATACGAGCACTTATTTCGATACTTTATTACAAGCCTATGTAGCGAGATTCAATTAACAACTAAAAAAATAATTACGAATTAAGTTCTTTAATTAAAATTAAAATAAAATTTAGTAATCTATTCAACAAAATTTAAATTCTAATTGACAACTATAGATGTTATAAGACAAAAATTAGGAAAGAATATATATCTGTTAGATTTGAAAAATTGGGGGTAATATTGTATGTCATATAGAGGAAAAGTTATCCTATGCGGAAATCCATCCGTTGGAAAGACTAGCATTTTAAATCGTTATGTGGATGGTCTATTTAATGATAATTATAATCAGACAATAGGCGCTAATTTTTTGATAAAGGAAATTGAACTAAGTAGGGTAATGGATAAGTTAGATATAAAAAATCCCAGATTGAAAAAAGATATAAAAGAATTCAAACTTTATTTCTGGGATATAGGTGGTCAGCCCGATAAATTATTTAGTAATGAATACTATTTTGTCCAAGCTGTTGGTGCTTTTGTTGTTTATGATGTTTCAAACAGAGAATCTTTTGACAGCATCGATTTTTGGATCTCTAAATTAAATGAGTTGAGTGGGGAGATTCCTTTTATAATCATTGGCAATAAAATTGATAAAAAAGATGAAAGGTTAGTGCCCTTAGAGGAAGCAAAGGAAAGAGCAGATTCCTATGATGTACAATACATGGAAACTTCCGCGAAATCAAATGAGAATATCGATAAAGCCTTTGAATCTTTGTCAATCCAGATTTTAAATAATTACAAATGAGGACTACATAATCTTAAATACAAATAGTTATTTTTGACTTTAATAACTTGATCTAATAATTTTATTGAGATTTTATATTAGAAGATTATGAGTTCTTTATTGATACCTGTGGCGCCCTTTTCAACAACGAAATCCCGTCTTAGGGATTGCTTTTCAGCGGAACAACGGAAACATTTTACAATTGCCATGTTTAAAGATCTAATCAACACTTTAGTTGAGGTAAACTGTTTTAAACATAAAATTGTATATTGTAATGCTCCAGAGATACTAGAGCTTGCAGAAGAGAATGGTTTAATTGGGATTAAAGAAGAATTATCAGATTCTCCAAAATCTTTCGATGAAGTTATAAACGAGTTTAATGAAATTGCTGTTGATAGATTCAATGCTAAACAAACAACCATTGCATTTTTAGATTTAATTTTGATCCAGGCTAAAAATCTTTATGAAGTTGATACACTAATACAAAAGAATCAGCTAGTCATCTGTCCTGCTATTCGTTCTGCGGGAATTTCAATATTAAGTAGGAATCCCCCTGATATTATCTCAACCTTTTTTTCAGATCCGAATACTCCTTCTTTAATTGCATTGCTTAGTAAGGCTTCTAAGAACGATATAAGCAAAATATTTATTTATGATTCTTTTAGAGCAGGATTTGATATGGATCTGAAACAAGATCTTGTTTTAGCTTATGAGTATTTGAAAATTTTTAACTTACGAGACACACATGTTTTTACATTCTTAAAAAACAATTTAAAACTCTCGTTTAAGAAAAAAAATATGAATGATAATCGTGATTTTGAGATACTAGAACGAAAGTGATATTAAAAAGCAAATACGATATTTATTTTTACGCTCTCATTTAAAACTTCCCCTACTAGAACTTGAAACTCTTCTCTTTCAACTTTTAAAGCACTAAGATATCGTAAGTAATCTTTATTTTTTCTATTATGGTCATTTTCAATATGTTCGAGTTTAACTGCATTTGAAGAGATTTGATTTTTCAATTCTGATAATTTTTTTGCTAAACCTGCGGTTTCAATTTTTACCTCAATTTTTGTTATTTCTTCCCTAAATTGTAAATATTTTTCGATGTATTCTTGTAGTAGCTTTTCTTCAAATATTGAGGTAATTTGTTCGATTGTTTTATTTTTTGTTTCAGATTTAAGATTTAATTTATTTTCTTCTAAAGCATGCCTTAATTGAACCATCATACTAGTAAATTTCGGTAAGTCCTTTCTCTCAGAGATGAGAATTCCAATTGGGTTTTTAAGAAAATCTCTTAAGTAAATTAAATCTACACCGGGAGCGCGAATTGTATTTTTTTCTAATTCAAATTTAAATTTTTTTAAAGCCTTTTTAAAACCAATTTCATCATTTATTTTTAACTGTAATTGAAATAATCTGTTATTTCCATCTTCTAATTCTTTAAATAAATTATTTTTTTCAAGTTCCACTAATCTTGTATTTAAATCTTCTTCAGTATTTTTTCTTTCTCCCAACTCTATTTCAAATTGCTCCAGATCTGTTTTAGAGTTCTCAATATTATGCTTAAGTGAAAAAATTTTAGGTAATTTTTTCAATAGATATTCCGCATTTTTAAGTTCGGTATATTTTTTCCTAAGAAAATCGTCTAAAATAGCTTGTTTTTTACCCAATTTGCGGGTTATATAATTCAACTCTTTGATTTGAGGTTGAACTTCTTTCTGAATTTTTGGGAGGGATTTTCTAGCAATTTCATTAATGTTCGTGAAAAGTTTCTTTATAGAGTTTAATAAATCCGTTATAGAGTCATAGCTTATATCCTCTTCAGGGACCTCAATCTCATCTATTTCCTTTCTAATTCTATCAGAAAAAAAATTCAGGGACTTCTGAGATTTCTGATCAATTTTATCTTCCCCAACTTCCATAAAATGATCTATACATACTTTAATTTCGATTAAATTATCTCTAATCTCTAATATTATCTTTCTAGAAGCCCGTTTAACTTTTGAGAAAATTGAATTAATTTTTTCAGTATAAAATTCTTCAAAATCCTCTAAATCTTTTTCAATCATTTTTACCCTATTTAGATTTATTTAACTGGTTTTATAACTTTTTTCCCATTCATATACTTTTGAAGGACTTTCGGAATAGTAATTGAATGATCTTCGTTTTGATAATTTTCTAAAATACAACAAATGGTGCGTTCAGTGGCTATAGCAGTTGAATTTAGGGTGTGAAGAATTTCTTTTGCTTGAGTTGCACCAACCTTTCCCATTCTAATTTTTAATTTTCTTGCTTGATAATCTAGACAATTACTACAAGAAACTAGCTCTCGATAAGTTTCTGAGGCGGGGAACCATGCTTCTAAATCATATTTTTTCGCAGCATTATCATTTAACTCCCCCGATGCTATATTTACAATTCTATAAGGGAGTTCTAAATCTCGATAAATCTCTTCAGAATTCGATAATAATTCTTCGTGATATGTCCATGAATCATCGGGTATACAAAATATAAACTGTTCAACCTTTTCAAATCGATGAACCCTAAATATTCCTAATGTATCCTTACCATGTGAACCTGCCTCTCTTCTAAAACAAGAAGAGATTCCTGCATATTTAAGCGGTAATATTTCAGGATCGACGATTTCATTATAATGATAAGCTGCTAATGTTTGTTCAGAAGTTGCAATCATATAAAGGTCTTCTCCCTCGATTTTATAGAGTTGATCTTCGAAATCTGCTAATTCTGCTGCTGCTTTCATAATCTCATGCTTTGTGAAAAAAGGGGTCCACATTGGAATGTAATTTTTATTTACAAGTTTTTCCAAGGCAAACCTTAATAGTGCTAAATTTAATAGTACAATATCTCCTTTTAAATAAAAAAATCTTGATCCTACCACCTCTGCTGCTTTTTTCGTGTCAGCTCCACCAATTAAGGAAATTAAATCAACATGAGAGCGTGGTTTAAACTCAAATTTTCTTGTTTTACCTATACTACGTAGAATTTCATTAGATTCTTCTGTCTCCCCTGTCGGAACGGAATCATGCAAAATATTTCCGACGGCATAACGATATTCTTCTCTTTGTTCAAGAAATTTAATTTGTTGTTTTTCTAACTCATCAATTTTAGCTTTTATCTCTTTAGAAGTGTCAATAGCATCCTTGGCTTTCTGATTTTCTCCTTTCTTTTTGAAATGGGCTATCTGAGCAGAAATCTCATTCCTCTCTTTCCGGAAATCCTGTATTTTCTGTAAAACTTCTCGCCACTTCTTATCATATTCAAAAGTTTTCTCCGCATTTATAGGATCTTTAAATCGTTTCTTTTCTGAATTGATAATTTTCTCAAGATCATTCCGGAATAATTCAATATCTAGCACTCTAAAAATCCCTCTTTTAAGATGAAAATGAATATTATTAATAAATTATGTTTATCCAAATTAATTTAATTTACGATATCACGTTAAAATTCAAAAAAATATCATAATTTAATCATGCTGAATCCTATCAGCTAATGTCGATCGAGCTAATGCGGTTTTAATTTTTCTTTTATCATACCCTACAGTCTCGATAATCTTCATTATCTTAATCCGTCTAGCTTTACCTTTCAAGCCTTCTTCCGCCATAAATTCCTTCGCATACTCTTCCTTCTTTGATTCTTCCGTTTGTGCCATGTAAGATAATAATGAACTTTTCATAAAAAATTTCACGAGAATCGAAAGTATTTTTATTTCTTATGACAGATTACGATCTGCCAGTTTGAATCTGAATTAAATGGTTCTTCATCAAAAGTTCCATATTTATGGTCAATTATAAATCCATTATAATAAAGCAACGCATCTAATTCTTGTGGAAAAAACATTCTTAGTTTCAATTTCTTAACGATTTCCTTATTTTTAATACTGGAATAAGAGGACACATTATTAATTTGAGTAGCCTTATCATAATAATTGCTTACGGTTACAACTACAGTTCCTTTACCATCAGGGTCTGGATATTTATCTATATCATATTTTTTTGAAGGATCTCTCATTAAAATATCCAAATTGGGATTAAACACATTGAAAATTAATCTTCCATCCTGATTCAGATGGTCCTTTATACAAGTTAAACATTTTTCAATGTCTTCATCCTCAAGTACCCAATTCATCGCAGCAGCGGGAATTATTATTACCGAGAATTTTCTACTTAGGTTAAAGTTTGTCATATCTGCTTCTATCCATTCAATTTCTACATTATTTTCTGATGAATTTCTTTTGGCTTGTTCTAACATTTTTACAGAGTAATCTAAACCAACGATTGATAATCCTTCTTTTGTAATGGGAATGGTTATTCTTCCAGTTCCACAAGCTAACTCGAGAATAGGACCTCCATATTTTTTTGCGTGTTTTACATAAAATGGAACAGATTCATACGCATTTCTGCTCTTTATCATATTATCATAATGCTGACCATTAATGTAAAAATAATCCTCATTATCCTCTTTCATAATTAGATTACCATAAAACTCTTTTTTACAGTTATAAAATGCTAAAAATCATTCATATAAATTAAGAACAACTAACTATAAAGATCTTCTTTTAAAAAAAATGTTCGAAACCAGTTATTTGTTGTTTATTTTGTTTTCAATATCAGTATTATGCAGCTTAATCAGAAAAAATAAATTCTTTCAATAATTTCATAAACCAATAAGATTTAATGTAATATTTCAATTAAACTAAAAATCAACGGTGAAGTTATACAAAAAGGTGGAATAATTGTCTGAAGATCAGACCATTGTTAGAATTGGAGTTTATGTATGTAGATGAGGGGTTAATATCGGGGCTACTGTTGATTGTGATGCGGTAAGAGATTATGTAGAACACATGCCAAATGTTATAATTGCTCGTGTAAACGATTTTACTTGTAGTGATCCAGGTCAAAATATAATAAAAAATGATATTCTCGACTTAGATTTAAATAGAGTTGTAGTCGCAGCTTGCACACCTAAAATTCACGAGCCAACTTATAGAGCTGTTTTAGCTGAAGCTGGATTAAGTCCTTATTATTTTCAAATGGTGAACCTTCGCGAACACTGTTCATTTGTACATTCTCGTGATAAAGAAGGAGCTACCCAGAAAGCAAAAAGACTTGTTCAAGCAGGAATCAATCGTGCTAGAGAATTAGAAATTATACCAAGGAAAGAGATTTCTGTTGAAAGAGCTGCTTTAGTTATAGGCGCAGGAATTGCGGGAATGAATGCTGCTTTGGATCTAGCAAATCAGGGAATTCCCGTCTACTTAGTTGAAAAAGAAGCAACGATTGGTGGAAAAATGGCACAATTAGATCGAATCTACCCTACCGATGATTGCGGCATCTGAGTCCTAGCACCAATAATGGTAAACGCATCAAAACATCCAAACATTAATTTATTTACTTATAGCGACATTGTAGAATTTGGTGGCATTCCTGGAGATTATAAAGTTAAAATTAGAAGAAATCCCCGTTTTGTTGACGAGAAGAAATGTACTGGATGTGGATTATGCACGACCAAATGTCCTATTAAAATACCAAGTGAGTTTGATAGAGGTATAGGTGAAAGAAATGCAATTTATATTCCGTTCCCCCAAGCTGTACCAAAACTGGCGGTTATGGATAGAAGTGTGTGTATTGATTGTAAAAATTGCGAACGAATCTGCCCTGCTGAAGCTATAGATTTTGAACAAAAAACGGAATTTATCGATATTACCGTAGGAGCTATAATTATCGCCACAGGTTGGGATGAATATCCAATATGGGAGTCAAATGAATATAATTATGGATATTATCCTGACGTAATTACTCAAATTGAATTAGAAAGAATGTTAAGTCCGATAGGACCAACTGGAGGACATGTTTATCGAGTTTCCAATGCAGAATCACCTAAAACTATTGTAATGATCCAGTGTGTTGGTTCAAGAGATGTAAATGCTAATCCATACTGTTCCTTTGTTTGTTGTAGTGCTGCTCTTAAAAATGCGCAACTCTTAAAACAAGAATATCCTGATATGGAAGTGATAATGTTCTATATTGATATTCGAACAACAGATAAAGGAAATGAAGAATACTATCGAAAAATTAGAGAATCTGGAGTACGAATGATTAGGGGAAAAGTAGGTGAAGTAATTGAAGATAAAGAAACCAATAAGCTAAAAGTCAGAGCATATTCGTCTTTAACCGGTGAAATTATAAAAATAGATGCTGATCTTGTTGTGTTATCAACTGGAATGAATCCTTCAAAAGGAACTAAAGAAATGATTGACCTAATGGGACTAAGTAAAGGTCCAAGTGGGTTCCTCTCGGAAGTTCATGGATGCTTAAGTCCACAAGAAACTAAGGATATGGGAATTTACATAGCTGGGTGTGCTGCAGGTCCAAAAAATATTCCTTACTCAGTATCTTCTGCTTTAGCCGCTGCTAGTAAAGCATCGACTCTTTTATCTCATGAAATCATTAATCAGGAACTAATAATTGCCGAAGTAAACGAAGACTTATGCATGGGATGCCATCGGTGCGAAAAATTATGCTCTTATGAAGCGATAAAAGTTGATGAGTATGAAATTGCTAAAGTTGATGATTTAAAGTGTAAGGGTTGTGGTGTGTGTATATCTTCTTGCCCAGCAAGAGCAATCGACTTAAAATATTATAGAGACAATCAATTTGTTCAAGAATTTAAAGGAATTGGATGTAGTGAAATGAAAACTGTAGAAAAAATTACTGAGGGTTTAGAAGAATAAACAAATTAAATGGTGCTTAAGATGTCTGAAGTAAAAAGTGAAGAAACAAGAAAAATTGTAGCCTTTGGTTGTGATAAGTGAGGATATTCAGTAGCAGATTTAACAGGCGTTACTAGAAAATCGTACTCTACAGATTTTCATCTCATTCGAGTAAGATGCACCGGAAGAGTGGGCATCCATCTAATTATGGAAGCCTTCTTAAACGGTGCTGATGGTGTCGCGATTATTTCTTGAAAAGTAGGTGAATGCGAATTTGGTAATGGAAATACCAATACCTACGATCACATACTTACGTTAAAAAAATTATTGAAACATGAAGGTATCTCTGAAGATCGCGTTCAGCAGTATTTTTGTTCAGCAGCAGAAGTTGAAAAGTTTATAAATTCTGTAGGCGATATTACCAAAAAGATTTATGCTTTACCTCCTCTACCAAAAAACAATCCGAATTAGAATGATCTTCTCAAAAAAATTATAGTTGAGAAGTAACTAACCCACAGCAAGGG
>JAGXNR010000063.1 GCA_019894875.1 Promethearchaeota archaeon
GCTTTCTCCATTTGTTATAGATAACAACGGGGGAGGTGATCTTACATGGTTAGAAGCTGTTGATCTTTTTATATGGTGTACAGGTTCAGGTACCTACTCTGATCCTTACATTATTCAAAACCTAATAATTGATGGTCAAAATTCAAGTAGTTGCATAGAGATTAGTGACTCTATAGTATTTTTTAAGATAGAAGGTTGTACACTTTATAATTCTGGTGCTGGTATATATAATGCAGGTATCAAATTAACAAATGTGATCAATGGACAATTGATTAATAATAATTGCTCTAATAATAATGGTGTTGGAATTGGGTTATACCAGAGTCAAAATGTCACTATTGGTGGAAATTTTGTAAATAATAATGATGAATTTGGTATATTTTTAGAAGGGAGTCATAATAACACCCTTTCAGGAAATACTTTAAACGAAAATTCTAATGGTATCTATTTAGGATTAAGCAACAATAATACTATATCTGAAAACTCAGCTTTTAATAACGATTTGAGAGGGATGTATTTATCAACTTCAAGTAATAACAATACTATAATGAGCAACAATGTTACCTATAATGGCGACAATGGAATAGACATATACGATAGTCATGATATTAAAATAGTGGGAAATATCGCAGATTATAATGGTTTAAATGGAATATTTGTATGGAAAAACAATAATACCACAGTTGTAAGAAATATAGCAAATTATAACACTTTTGCGGGATTGTATTTGTGGGTCAGCAATAAAACTGAGGTTATAGGTAATGTATTCATTGGAAACTCATATAATATCTTTAATAGTGGAGGTGAAAACAATATTCTCAATTGGAACGTTGAAAATGGTTTCACTACGTCAATAATAATTGATGATAGTGGAACTGGAGATTTTACATGGGTTGAAACTGTTAATAAATTAGCGTGGATTTATGGTTCTGGCACTTTAATTGATCCCTATATAATTGAATTAATTACAATTGACGGTTTAAATTTAACAAGTTGTCTTACAATTAGAAATTCTATTGTCTATTTTAAAATACAGAATTGTACTTTCTATAATTCGGGCAGTAATTTTTATGATGGGGGAATTAAACTAATCTCTGTTTCAAATGGAGAACTAATCTATAATAATTGTTCATTTAATAATGCAAATGGTGTCGTCTTGGATTCTTGCCAAAACATCATGATAACAGAGAACACAATTAATAACAATGTGATGTCTGGAATTAAGGTAATTAGTAGTATTAATATCGCTATCATTAATAATAAAGCAACAATAAATTATAATGGTGAATATGGTATTCTTTTAGAAAATAGTGATGATAATGAAATCTCAAATAATATTATAAACTTTAATCAAATCGGAATCTATCTAATTAATTCTAATGACAATCTCATTGCTTTCAATGATTTACAATTTAATATATTAGAAGCTTACCACATTGAAAGCGGATTAGGAAACATCTTAGATGGTAATTTACTTCCAAGAGAGCCGTCTGAATTTCCACTCGAGATTTTAATATTAATATTGATTATTGGGATAGTTGCTGTTGGAATCACTGGTAGCGCATTTATTATAAAGAAAAGAATTTCATCTTCCAGATTAAAGGAAAAGAAAGAAATAAGTGAGAAAAAAAGGGAGAAAATTAGAAATAAGCTAGAAGGAAAACTCGAGTTTGTTGATTATCTTATAAGGGAAAGGAACATTAAGATAGCTTATAAGAATTTAGGTAAAATTAAAGACACTGCTGAAATGTATGAATTTTTTGATATTTTTAATAAAGCTAGTGAAAAAGTAGAAACCTGTAAGGAAATTGAAAAAATACCTCCACCCGTAATAAAGGAAGAAGTTAGCAAAACAACTAAAAAGGTAGAAACGAAAGAAGCAGTTATGGCACCACCCGTAATAAAAAGAGAAGAAGGAAAGAAGTTAAATTTATTTATTAGTTATTCTACTGCTGACAGAGATTATTTTCAGATAGAGAAGATTGTAACAGAGTTAAAAAAATATCCTAATGTCAACCTAATCTCATATTGGGAAAGAGATAGCAAAGCAAACATTGTAGAGTACATGGATAAAACTCTAGAGGTAAGTAACACCTTTGTATTATTCTGTAGTGAGAATTCTTTAAAATCCAATGCGGTAAAAGATGAATGGCAAGCAGCTTTCCAAATGAGAAAAGAAGGCTTAATAAAATTAATTCCAATATATGAAGACCAAAAGCACATTCCAAAGATATTATGGCACCTGCTCAATGTCAAATATGAAAAAGATGATTTTAAAGGTTTTATTGAAAATCTCTATAAGGAGATGTTGAGAGATTAATAGCAAATCTCTCCCTAAATTTTTCTCCTTTTTAATTTTGTAAAATTTTACTGTATTTTTATCTCATCTAAACTTGATATTGATTAAATCTATTCGAACATAATTTTAACTATGAAGAACAATTAGAAAATTATTATAGAGAAGTAGTATTTTTAAAAGAATTACAGCCAAAAAAGTATAAAGGCCTGGTAGTCCAGCTTGGATAGGGCGCTGGCTTGCGGAGCCAGATATCGAGGGTTCAAATCCCCCCCAGGCCATCCCAATTCGTTGGTTGTTAATTTTAAAGGTGTTATTAATCCAAATGTTCTAAAATTTCAGAAACATTATCAATTCTTATTAATTCTGGTACATCAAGCTCTCTCTCAAAAGGAAATTTATACTTTCTTTCGCAAAGAATAGTGTGCATTCCCGCTCTATCACCCCCAATGATATCAGCATACTCATCCCCACAAACCATGGTTTCACTATGTTCTGTCAATCCCATTTTTTCTAAAGTATAAAAGAAAATTTCAGGATCGGGTTTTCTTTTACCAAATTCAGCAGAAGTGACAACAGCATCGAAATAAGCAAAAAGATCATAGTTTTTTAATGAATTTTCGACCATTGTATGGTTGGGGTGATTAGATAAAACCGCCAGCTTAATATTTTCATCTTTAGATAGTTTTTCTAACGTTTCTTTTGTTTTTGGAAAAGGTTTCCATTCTTCTTGCTCAAAAGAGTGATACATTTCAGCTAATTTTTCATATGTGTCATCCTCAAGGTGATCAATTTTATTAACAAAATTCTCCTCTTGCAGCGATTCTAGCACTTCTCGATAAATTAAAGAGGTTGGAAATTCTTTTTTTGTTTTTCTACCCTCTCTCCAATATTGTTCTCGCTTCTTAGCAAATGTCTTAATTAATAAATCCTCTGATATTTTTTCATTCCAAACCTGCTTCTCTTTTAACAAATCAATAGATTTAAGTAATCCTTTTTTAAAACATTCACGATATCTCTCTACAGAAGGATTATCAAAATAAAACAAAGTAAAGCCAAAATCAAAAATAATACCTTTAATCGTCATCGTATTAATAATTATAAAAAATGATTCTCAATTTTAATTTAACTAAATTGAAAATTATATAAATTCTTATTAGGGTCTGTTAAATACTTAATAAAAAACAAATTATTAACATAAATCTTTATAATAAGTGAGGATAGACATGTCAATTGATAAATGGCTTTCTGAAAAGGGATCAAAAGAAGAAGAACAAAAAAGAGAAGAGGCATTTAAACGCCTGACTGAGAGTGAAGTTAAGGAATTAAAGAAAAAAAAGATTAGGAACATAACTCAAAAGGAGGATCAAAAATCGAGTGTTGATTTGGGTACGGAAAAATTTCTGCGGAGTATTGTTGAATTTAAGGATTGGTTAAACCAGAGAACATATTTAAAAGGAGATATTGAGAAAATTGAAACGTGGATAAATATTCTTTATTCAGGAATTAAAAATGAAACTGAGGAAAGACAAAAATTGAATATCATTCATGACAAAAAGAAATTGGTTGAAGATTACAAAAAAATTCCCCCCAAATTTCTAGATGAGAACACAAGAATTGCTTTAAACAAAAAAATTTATGGTACAAAAAGAACAAATTCAGACAATTACTATTTAAGAAAATTAAAAACTTCTATTCAAGATAAATTAAATGAAGCAGAATATTATGAGATCTTAGAAAGAATCTTGAAAATATTTTAAAAGTATTCAAGTAAAATTCAAAATACTTTAAATCTTATCCAATTTTATAATGTTATAGAAAACTCTACAGAGTTTATGCTTAAATGTGGTTGATTTGTCCTATAGCTAGTGTTGGCAGAAGATTACAACCGTTTACGTATTCTAAACCAAAAGCTTTTTTAAAAGTTGCTGGGAAGCGGGTAATCGATCATATTCTTATAAAACTGAAACACACTTTTCCTAAAGAAACGAATATATGTTTCATTGTTGGCTATAAGAAGGAACAAATAACAGATTATCTAAAGAAAAATCATTCAGATTATTTTACTCTTCATTTTGTAGAACAAGAGCCACTAGGATATGAAGCGGATACCCCTTTTTTTAGCGGTATAGGAGATGCAATATTATTAGCTAAAAATTATGCTGATAATGATGATATATTTGTATTTTTCAGTGATAGACTACCAATGGAAGACTATTCCCAGGGATTGTTAAATTTTCATGAAGATATATGTGATGGGGTTATAAATGTAAGACAAGTACCCAATCCAGAATTTTATGGGGTTATTGAATTAGACGAAAATGGAAATGTTAAAGCAATAGTTGAAAAACCTGAAATACCTAAGTCCAATTTTGCCGTATCTGGTTCATATCTGTTTGGGATGAGTGTAACTCCCAGATTATTTAATTTATTAGAAGAACAACACAAGATCCATCTAGAAAACGGTCAAGAACATGAAATTACACCTATTATTCAAAAACTCATTGAAGAAGGATTTAAATTTAAGATAAATGAAATGAAAAGAGAAATTTTAGATTTTGGAAGACCTAAAAGCTTGTTAGATGGTAATCGCTTATTACTTTCAGAAATCAAAATTGAAGATCCAACCTATGAGAAACTAATTAAATCTGGTAATATTCATGATTCAAAAATAGTACCCCCCGTTTTCATTGGGAACAATGCTAATATTACTGATTCTGTTATTGGTCCTAATGTATCTATTGGAGATAATGTGAGTCTCAAAAAATGTATATTATCTAATTCTGTTGTAGGGGATGGTACGAAGTTAAATAAAATAATTTCTTCTGAAAGCATTATAGGGGATTATTCAATTATAGAAGATTTAATTAAAAAAAGCATTACGATTGGAGATTCTTCATATATTACTACATCTAAAAACCAAACTTAATAATTATTATAAAAAAAAGTAAAAATCAATTATTCATTTTAGTTCTGGTCTTCTATTTTGCCACGGCGCAATTTCCTCAAAAGCCTTTGAAACTTGGAGAACAGTTTTCTCATCATATCTTTTTCCAATTATTTGCATTCCAATTGGTAATCCCGAATCTGTCCATCCACATGGAATTGATGCTGCGGGTAAACCCGTTAGGTTAAAGGGATAAGTAAATGACATCCAGTTGGTTATATTTAGAGGTTTTCCCTTTACTACAGGAAATCTTGTACCAAATTCTGTTTTTTCAATTAGAAAAGCAGGACAAGGGGTAGTGGGTGTAATCAATATATCATAATCTTTAAAGTACTGATGAAATACTTCATATACTCCTTTACGTTGAGCTATAGCTTTTGCAACGTCTTGACCACCAAAAGATAAACCCGCTTTTATAATTCCCCTTAAATCTGGACTCAGATCTTCAGGTTTTTCATTAAAAGCCTTTTTTAAATCAAATGCATAACCCAAGGATGCAAAAACATTAAATGCATATTCAGGCTTCCTCAATTTTAGGTTCACACTTTCTACATTCCAATCATATTCATTAAATTTTTCAACCTGTTCAAGCACAACTTTTTCAACGGTATCATCAAGCAATTTGAAAAATCCCAAATTCATAGAATGTCCAATCTTTAATTTTTTTGGTTTACTTTCAATTTCTTTCAAATAATCAAAACCATCATCAGGAAAAGAATATTGATCAAATGGATGATGACCCTTCATTACATTCAGCATCAAGGCCGCATCAGAAACATAACGTACAATTGGACCATAGTGATCCATATTCCAAAAGAAAATACCCTTGACGGGATAACGTGGGATGCGTCCAAATGTGGGTTTAAATCCATAAACACCACAGAGACTACTAGGGACTCGAATTGATCCACCTCCGTCAGCACCTAAACCCAATGATCCCATTCCACTAGCTACAGCAGCGGCAGCACCCCCGCTAGATCCTCCAGATGATTTTTCCAGATCCCATGGATTTTTGGTTAAACCAAATATTAAATTATCAGTTATTCCGGGATGATGCCCAAATTCAGGCATATTAGTTTTTCCTAATAGTACACACCCCGCTTCTCTTAATCTTTGGACTGCAACATCATCTTCTTCTGGGATCTGATTTTCATAAAATTTAGATCCGTATGTTGTTCTAATTCCTTTAGTATCCATTTCATCTTTAATTGAAACAGGAATACCTTGTAGATCTCCTAGTTTTTCACCCTTTTTCACAGCTTCATCCGCTTTTTTTGCTAAACCTCTTGCTAAATCGAAGGTAGTAGTACAATATGCATTGATTAGGGGATTAATCTTCTCTATCCTTTCAATAATAGCCTCAGTAATTTCTTGTGATGTAATGTCTTGTCTTAATATTGAATCTCTCATGTCACATGCAGACAAATAGCAAATATCTTCTTTATTCATTTTTAATAATTAGTTTTTATTGATTTTGTTAAAATACAATGTGATAAAAGAGAATATAAATAATTGTTTATTTTGGATTATACACATTTGCTTAATACTTAAAAAATTATCAAATAAACATTGCAAAGAATTCTGAGAAAATGATAAATGGGGTATTTTTTGATCTATTTGGAACGTTATTGATTTATACCGATATGCAAAAAGCTTGGGAAAGGTGGTTACAGGCACTTTATGAAGATTTTCAAGAATGGCGATTAGACATGCCACAAAAAGCATTTGCATTAATGTGTGATGGTTTTCTTGCTAAGGCGGAACCTGTAATTAAAAACCATAATTTAACTGTTTATGAAAAACGAATTTATTCATTAGGACTTGAATTAGGGTTACAATTAGAAATAGAAGATATAAGAAAAATGGTAAATAACACCATAAATACTTGGCAAAAATTTGTCCCTTTAGATCCTGATACGATCCCCGTATTAAAAACATTAAAGAAAAGTAAAAACCTTGCTTTAATAACGAATTTTGACCACCCTCCTTATATCTATTCATTATTATCAGATATGAAACTTATAAATTTCTTTGAGTCAATTATCATCTCAAGTGAGGTAGGCGTCAAAAAACCAGATCCCACAATATTTTCATTTGTTTTAAAAGAAATAAACTTAAAAGCTGATGAGATTTGTTATGTTGGAGATACAAGAGAAGATATGGAAGCCGCAATTAAAGCTGGTATGTACCCTATTTTAATCCAACGTAATCCTTCTTCTGAAAATGAATCTTTAGATGATTATTATGTAAAAAAATCACCATATCTTCAAAACGGTGCGGAAATAGACTTTAAATCAGTTAAAAAAATTATGAGTTTAAAGGAATTAATTAATCTTGTCAACTAACTAAATAGATCCTTTTGATTATCTCTGAAACCGTTGTATATTATTTTACTTTGAACCATTTCTCGAGGGTAATATTTAATCCCCGGAGGATAGGAACTATCTTTCCAACCACCCAAAGCTGTGCTGATGTTGGCTTGCATAGGTTTTGAATTGATATAGAGACTTCCTGCTTGTAATTCGATTGAAAATCGTTCAACATGTTTTTCAGGAGTATAAACAACAGCTCTCATCCCATAATTAGAATGGTTTGCAAGATGAATAGCATCTTCAAGGCTATTTGTTTTAGTTATACTTCGCACTGGTCCAAAAGCTTCCTCGCGCCATAAGAATGGGGCTTTATCAAAATCAAGAATATTTTCTCTAGGAATTTCCACTAAGGTTGGTTTATAAAAAAGACCATAACTTTTTCCAGTATCTATTTTCTCAGCACCACATAAAGTTTTAACATTTTTGTGTTTCTGAGCTTCATCAACCATAACTTCCATCATCATTAAAATTCTTCGAGAACCTAAAGGACCAATATCCGTTGACATATCCCTTGGATCACCCATTTTTAACGTTTCAATCTCTTTTAGTAGAAGTTCAACATATTCATCATAAATATCTTCATGAACTATGATTCTTTTCATTGAAAAACATTGCTGTCCTGAATTCGTATAAGACGCGATTACATTCCAGTGGGCAACTGTATCTAGATTTACACCAGGCATAACAATTCCTGCATCATTTCCCGCACATTCGAATACAAAATTCTTAAATGGTTGATTTACCATATTAACGCCAAGATACTTTTCGGTATTCTTTCGAAGGTGATCCGCATAATCTATTAGAATTTGTTTGGCAGTGTGAGAAGAAGCAACCACTACAAGATTTTTGACTAAATTTGATTCAATAAAAATTTTAGTGGCAAAATCCCCTGGACTAATGACAAGATCATAAGCACCATTGAATGGAAAATCACTTTCAAAAATTCTCTCAATACAGTATTTCATTGTTAACGGGCAAGCTGTAGAAGGTTTTATGATTGCTGGATTACCCGTTAGAAAGGCACTACCCCAAAAATACATTGGTAAGCTCATAGGAGTGTTTCTTGGTGATATGCCGATAGTTAACCCCATAGGTTGGTACTTAACTAATGACGGTTTACCGCTTTCTAAATCAAATTGATTTCTATCCTTTACTAAATCTTTAAACCAATCAACAAAACTATAACCTTTTTCTATCATGGAGAATTCCCATTCAGAATACTTGATGGGTAAGCCTCCTTCAGCAACTATCAAATCTTTGATTTTTTTTTTATCTTTGATCAAGACATCAGCTATATTTTTAATAACATCTATTCTCTCTTCAAGGGTGGTATTTAAAAGCTTATGTTCCCATTGAGCAGTCCTTTTGATTTTTTCATTAATCGTTTCTGCTGTATCGGCTTCAAGAGATTCTATAATTTCTCCTGTGTATTTATTTATAACATCTAATTTCATGTTTATCACTTTGATTTCTTTTTTTTTCTTTTAACTAATTTTGAGATTTATTAAAATCCCTATACCAGGCTATAGTATCTTTTAAGCCAATATCTAATGGGGTAATTTTATAATTTAAAACCTTAATAGCTTTATCAGAATTGTATGACCAATTATGGTTTACCATTTTAACTGTTGCTCTGTTAATATATGGCATTTTTTTTGTAATCTTCGTTTTAATTTCACAGAGCCAACCATATAATATAGCTAAACTCATTGGAAAATGTCGTGGTTTTTTTGAGTTCCCTGCAATTTCTGAAATTAAATTAAGCCAATCCCCAATTTTAATGTTTATTCCACCAAGGATGAATTCATTACCCTTAAGGTCGTTCCTCTCAATAACACTAATAAAACCTTCAATAACATCATTAACATAAACAAAACTTCCTATAGTATCACCTTTTCCAGGACAACCCAGAAATTTACCTACTGTAATATCATATACAATTTGACCGAATACATTAAAGTCTCCAGGTCCATAGACGATTCCTGGATAAAATATAATTACATTAAGACCTTTTTGAATATATTTTTTGATTATTTTCTTTGCTTGAAACTTAGTTTTTGCATAATCAAGAAACAAACCCTCTTCACTTTCAAAAGTCTCATCAACAGGTTCAACAGGAGTAGATCCTAATGCGATAAAGGAACTAACGTAGATAAGTTTTATTCCTTTCTCAAGTGCTACTTTTGCAATATTTTCCATTCCTTTTATATTAGTTTCTTCGAAAACCTTCTTATCTCTTGCCCACTTTAGAGTATAGGCTGCGAGGTGGTAAATCAAATCAATATCCTCTACAGCATTATAAAGAGTCTCAATACTGTTAATATCACCTATAATATAATCGATATTCTTAAGATCTTGAAAAGGTGATATGTTGCTATTCTTCCTTATTAGGAGTTTTAAATTATATCCAATGCTATTTAATTTTTTAACTAAATGAATTCCTAAAAACCCAGTAGCACCGGTTATTAGAATATTTACCATATTAAAAGGGCTAAAATATTTATTTATACCTTATATTTTTAAGAGTTACATTTTATGTTAAATTTTATGGGAATTGCACTAACTTTGAATTAGAATTATTATATCATAATCTAATACTGTAATTTTTATAATTCGTAAAACATTAATTTCTCCATTTATTTCTCTTTGTATCGATATTAAAATATTATCCATATGGGGTTAGACTTTCTTGAAAAGTCAAAATATGGCAAAACAAAATCTAAGTAACAATTCAGAATTTAGATTTGAAGAGGATCCCTTTTTCAAAGCTCGAAAGAAAGGAATAGGCGCTTGGATAATAAAACATATGCTATATAGGTCTAATACATATTTAATGGGATTATTCTTCATTTCTCTTTTTATGGCATCTTATTTAAATTCATTCATTTACGTCAAAATAGGTGAAGCAATAGATGTTTTCTCCGGTGGACAATCTGATCAAGTAATTATTTATACTCTTTTGATTTTATTTATTGGATTGGGGGGCCCCATCTCAGGGTTATTATCAAGAACGTTTCGAGAAATTATTGCTCAAAGAATAGAGAGAGATGTACGAAGAGAATTCTATTTAAGTTTGTTAGGTAAAAGTCAATCTTTTCATGATAATCAGAGAATAGGAGATATCATGGCTCGGGCAACCAATGATGTAAGACTTTTAAATTTTCTAGTATCACCTGCATTGGGTATGCTTTTGGTTGCTGCCAATAATCTAATTGTTCCTATTTATTTGATTGGTGTCACTTATCGACTTGAATTAATGTTAATTCCAGCTATATTTAGTGTTATATTTATTTTATACATTAATAAATTTTTAAAGAAACTGACACCCCCTACAGAAGCGAGAAGGATAGCCTTTGGATTTATGAACACGGTTTTAAATGAATCTCTAAGTGGGATTGAAGTTGTTAAATCTATGGCTCAAGAAGAAGATAGTGTTGAGAAATATAAAGAGAGTGCTTTGAGTTATCGAGATGCTGGTATTGAACAAGGAGATATACAAGCAAAATATTTTCCTCTATTATTTCTTTCAATAACAGTTACCTTGGGTTTAACAATCGGTGTGTTTTATAATAGAGCCAATCTTCTGTCGATTGGTGATGTGTTAGGTTTAGTAGGATTATTACTACGATTGCGATTTCCTGTTAATGCTTCAATAAGGTCATTTTTAATGGTAAAAGAAGCAGTTATTGGAGCAGAAAGAATTTTGGAAATTATGAATAAGGAATCAGAGATTTATGATAGTGCAGATTCTGTTTCAAATGAAATTAAAGGAAAAATAAAATTTGAAAATGTTTCTTTTTCTTATCCAGGTACTCAAAACAAGGTTCTTAAAAATATTAGTTTTGAAATATCTGAAGGACAAACTGTAGCAATAGTAGGAACAACCGGTTCTGGAAAAACAACACTTACTAAATTGATTTCACGGTTGTATGATGTTGATAGTGGTCGGATTTTAATTGATGGGATTGATGTTAGAAATATTTCCTTGGAATCTCTTCGAGACCAGATTGCCTATATTGAACAGGATATCTTCATTTTTTCAAATTCAATCTTTGATAATATTTCTTTTGGAAGAAATCCTTCCAAGGAAGAAGTAATTTCAGTTGCTCAAGAAGCTCAGGCTCATGAATTTATAGAAAAATTGCCAAAAAAGTATGACACTGAGTTAGGAGAAAGAGGAGTGCAATTAAGTGGCGGAGAACGTCAACGAATTGCAATTGCCCGTGCTTTCATTACAAATCCAAAAATATTAATCTTGGATGATTCTAGCTCATCAATTGATTCAGAAACGGAGGAGAGAATTCAAAAGGCAATATTCAGGATTTTACACGGGAGAACTACCTTTATTATAACTCATAGGCTTTCTCAGATAAGATGGGCAGATTTAATAGTCGTATTACGTCAGGGGGAGATTGTTAACCA
The DNA here is from genome assembly GCA_019894875.1 of Promethearchaeota archaeon. Next base: position 12,038 of record JAGXNR010000063.1, read on the forward strand.
AGGATCGCATGAAGATTTGCTAAAAAACTCAGAAGAGTATCAGAAAATTTTTATTAAACGTTTTAATAAATCACTAAAAGATCTATTAGGAGGGGCTTAATTAGAGTGTCTAGGAAAATGGGTTATTTTGGACTAGGTGAAGAAGGTTATGACAGAATCTATTCAGATAAAGAATTATTTTCTAGAGTGTTAAAATTATTTAAGCCATATAAACGTTCTATGACAATTGTAATTATATTCATATGTCTTACATCAGTTACTTATGGATTAACACCCTTTTTGATGAGCTTAATTATTAAACAGTTAGAATTACGATCAGATCCTTATATCTTAATCTTTTTCATTATAGGAACTCTAATCTTAAATTCATTAGGATTTATTTTTAACTATGTAGATAGACGTACAAGTAATAGAATGGTATATGGTGTATGCTATTCCTTACGTAGACAAACTAATTTAAGAGTTCTTGAGCAAGATTTATCTTTCTTTGATAAATATCCAACAGGTAGAATTGTGAGTAGGATCAATTCAGATGGACAAAAGTTTGGTGGATCAGTTACCATGTTTACTCAATTAATCGCTTCTTTCTTAATGGTAATAATTGTATTAATTCCCATGCTCTTTATAAGTGTCTTGTTAACCGGAGTATTTATGTTAATCGTACCTGTTGTAATTGCATTTACTCTCTCTTTTCGTAAAATTACAAGAAGAAAATCCGTATTGGGACAACGTTCCTTAGCGCAAGTGAATGCTTTTGTGCAGGAATCAATGGCAGGAATTCAAATTATTAAAAATTTTCGTAAAGAAGAAAATCAATTTGATAATTTTGAAAAAATTAACAAACAATCATATCGAGTAAACATGAGTAGAGCTTTATATTTATCCATACTCTTTCCAAGCTTAGATATTCTTGTAGCTGTTCTATATGCTTTACTTATCTTTTTCGGTGGTAATTTTATCATTCAAGGAACGCTCGATGGGGGAGATATCTATCTATTTCTTCAAAGTTCATTAATTCTATTCGAGCCTTTACTTCAAATCGCCAGTTTTTGGCCTCAATTTCAAGAAGGATTAGCGGCAGCAGAGAGGATTTTTGCTCTTCAAGACTCTCAATCTTATATTAAACAAGGAGATTATGTTTTAGATTCAATAAAAGGAAAAATAGAATTTGAGAATTTAGGATTTGAATATGTAGCGGGAAAACCAGTTTTCAAAGATTTTAACTTAGAAATCCAACCAGGGGAAACTGTTGCCATTGTAGGGCATACTGGAGCAGGTAAGTCAAGTTTAACAAAAATTTTACTTCGTCTATATGAATTTCAGTTAGGAGATGTTCGAATAGATGGTCACAGTATACGAGATATTTCACTAACGGAATTTAGAAGATCTTTAGGATTTATTCCACAAGTACCGTTCCTTTGGGCAGATACAATTGAAAACAATGTTAAATATGGGGCACAAGAGGCATCACGTGAAGAGGTAATCTGGGCTTTAGAACAATCTGGTGGCATGGAATGGATCAAAAATCTTGATCAAGGATTAGATACATTTATCCTGGAAAGAGGAAAAGTTCTCTCAATGGGACAACGGCAATTAATTGTATTTGCGAGAGTTTTATTACAGAACCCATCGATATTAATATTAGATGAAGCAACAGCATCAGTAGATCCATTTACAGAACTTCAGATCCAAGAAGCTATGGAAAAAGTAATGCAAGGTCGAACAACTATTGTTATTGCTCACAGACTCACTACTGTTAGAAATGTTGATCGAATACTTGTTCTTGATTATGGGAGGATCGTAGAAGAAGGTAATCATGATAACCTTATGGAAAAAAATGGTTATTATGCCCGGTTATATAATACGTATTTTAGACACCAATCTTATGAATTTATGACTTCAATAAAGGATTCAACAAAGGAGAGTCATACAGCTACTAAATAGACCCCAATAACGAAAAATTCTAAACCAGTAGCAAAAACCTAATTTTCACCTTGATGTTTCTTTAATTATTTTGTTTCAAAACTAAATTTCATACGGTCTTCCCCCAAAATCACCTCTCCATCGAAAACATCAGCTACACCTTTTAAATATATATTTTCTATATTTTTTGTTACCAATGGAGGTGTAATATGAATAAAAACTAGCTTCTTCACTTGTGCTTCCTTGGCTAATTTAGCAGCTGAAACGGGGTTCATATGATAGGTCTGGATATCGGTTAAAATTTTAGCAGTTCTAGGATTCGACTTTTCTACTAATGTAACCAGATTATTTAATAAATCAAAAGAAATGGCTTCACAAAATAAAATATCTGCTTTATTAGACTGTTTAACAAGGTTTTCTGTTTTTATCGTATCCCCTGTTATTACAGCTATCAAATCTTTATATTCTATCCTATATCCATAAGCGGGATTTACGGGAGAATGATTGACTTCAAAAGCGTAAATTTTTACCCCATTTCTATCAAAACATAATTCTCGTTCCTTAGGGTCTTGAATTATTACAGTCTTACTTACAGGTATCCCTGCTTCAAGAGGTACAATTTCTTCTCCATGATGAGCAATTCTATATTCTGTATCAAATTCATAGGCCATTATAAATCCATTTATAACCTTTTTCACCCCCTTTGGCCCATAGATTTCTAATGGTTTTGATCTTCCGCTTGCCCAAGACATTATATTCACCTCTCCTAAATCTCCGATATGATCTGAATGAAAGTGGGTAATAAAAATCGCACTTAATTTTGCTACTGGAAGTCTCATCAAATCTGCATTCCTATATGTACCAGGTCCAACATCGAAAAGAATAAATTCTCCACCAGCTATAACCGCGATACTGGATGTAACTCTTTTTTCATTGTTAATCGGTCCCCCAGAACCTAGTAAAAAGAGATGAAGCTTTCCATCCTTGAGCAAATTTTCCTGACTTATCATAAATCCTAATAATATTTACAAATTTATTATTTTTACATTCAATCTCTTCTGAGAAAACAATAATGTTATTATCTGCAACATAATCATAAGATCTTTGATTATTGCCCGAATAGAAATTTAATCGCGCATGATACAAAAGTTTTAATTATTCTTAGAAACCTTTATAATATGAACACTCAATAATCCAAAAATGTTTAAACTCTAAAATGGATAACAATAATTATGAAAAATTCTTGTCGCAGTTAGAATTACCTTTCTTAGAAACAAATCGAATCTGTCTACATCAAATATTCGAAACTCTGGAACAGGAATTTGATTTAAAAAAGAATTCTCAGCAGGTTTTTGTAGATTTAGGTGCTGGAAATGGTCAAGTTATAATTTTTTCGGCATTAAACTACGGATTAAAATCGTTCGGAATTGAAATTGACCTAACTTTGGTAGAAGAGGCTAAAAGGTCGATTAAATTATTAAAAAAATTGAATAAAAATAATAAAGAGTTCTTGAGAAAAATAAAGATAATACAAGGAGATTTTTACAAGCAAAATTTAGGAAACTATGATTTTATATATATATACTCCTTACCTACAATGCAAAAATTCCTTAGACATATTTTTCAGACCGTAAAAAATGGGACCGTTATCATCTCTCATATGTACCCATTTAAAGATTTTAAGGAGTGCTTAGAACTGGTG
>JAGXNR010000064.1 GCA_019894875.1 Promethearchaeota archaeon
TTTAGCTTCAAGAGCTTGTAATTCTGGTTTGGGCTTGGGTTTAACTTCAAGAGCTTGTAATTCTGGTTTGGGTTTAGCTTCAAGAGCTTGTAATTCTGGTTTGGGCTTGGGTTTAACTTCAAGAGCTTGTAATTCTGGTTTGGGTTTAGGTTTAACTCCAAGAGTTTGTAATTCGGGTTTTGGTTTAGGTTCTGGTTTTGGTATAATGTCAAATTTGTCTTTTCTAAATTTAGAACTAATTATCAATAGCTCATTTTCTTCTCTTGTTAACTTATTTAATGTTTCTAGTTGTAGCTCAGTATTCTTTTTAGAAATTTCCAGTGATTTTCTTAATTTATCAACTAAATCTATAGTTGATTTAATATTGTACTTTTTTAATTGATTTAATTCTTTTTCCGTTTCTGAAATACTTTCTATGAAATTATCAGAAAGTGTGGTTTTTTGAAGGGAAATTTTTTGCAATTCTTGTTGAATAAATTCATGATATTTTCTCTCTTTATCTTCTTCTTGTGAGGGAATTTCTTCTAATTTTATTTTAGGTTTTAGATCACGGAGTTTTAGGTCAATAGAACTTAAATTGACTAATTGTCCCCTTAATTCCTCTTCAGTTTTCCCTATAAGGTCAATAAATTCTACACTAGAATTTTCAGGAACTAAATCCGGGAGTAAGATCTCAGACTTTTTTAAAAATGTGTAAATTAATAATTCAAAGCAGTTATCGACGTTTAATTCAGATGTAGCGGAAGTTATTAAAAAAATTTTTTTTTCGCCTAAATAATTTTGAACTGCTTCTTTAAAATCTTTATTTAACAAGAGTTTGTCTAATTTATTTCCAACTATAAGAATTAAGGGCTCTTCTGAATACCGATTAATTCTGTTTAAAAAATTCTTCTCATAAGATTTTATCGTTAATTCTGGTTTTGTTAAATCAAAAACTACTAGGGCTATATCAACATCAGAAAAAAATGCATTATTAATATTGGGATTAATAGCCCGATTTCCTCCTACATCCCAAATGTTTAGTTTAAATGTTACTCCTGTTTTTTCTAATATATAATCTTTTCGACTTACCTTACTATTAATTGTAGGTGAATAATTTTTTGGGACTTCTTTTCCTAGGAATACATTTACTAAGGATGTTTTTCCAACTCCCCCTTCTCCATATACACCAAGTTTTAAATTAACTTTATTACCCAATTTAATATCCGCCAAGCAGAATTAACTAAAATATTCTAGGAAAGCTTTCAGCATTTAACGAATAATTGCTTTCAAAAAGCCACTTAATTCATAAATTCTTAACATGTAATTTATATTTAAATTTATTTAGAAAACTTGTTTGATAATCTTAATTTAACTTATTCTACAATTGAAACCATTCCTTAAAGATCAAGTAGCAGATTAATAATATTATTGAAACGTTAGTAATTAAATAATTAAATAGTTTTTAATCTTATTTTCAAATACTTCTAACAAAAAATATTTTGAAAAATGAATGCAAAGAAAAAAATTGAAGTAATATCTGATATAATAGAAAGATTTGATGAAGGTAGCTGTTTATATTGCGGTAGCACATTAAACGGAGATTTAGAAGACTATGATGAATTTTATGGTGATGATTGGTGTCCTGATTGCTGCGAGAATATAGATCCTGATAAAGATTGGGATAGTGCGTGTATAAAAGCAATAGATAAAGTAATTCATGAAGAAAAATTTAAACCTTAATAATAGAGGCGTGGAATTTGGTAATTCTTAAAACAGAGGTGCTTCTTGATGGTTTATTATTCCCTGAAAGTCCTCGATGGTATAACAATAAACTTTGGTTTTCTGACCAAGAAATGAATAAAGTAATGACTGTTAATCTTGAAGGGGAGGTTGAAATTATTATTGAGATGGAAAATCGCCCCTCTGGTTTAGGATGGCTACCTGATGGAAAATTATTAATAGTTTCAATGGAAGATAGAAGATTGCTTTCACTTGATCCTAGTGGGCTCAATGAATACGCGGATTTAAGTAGATTATCAACGTTTTACTGTAATGATATGGTTGTAGATAAGAAAGGTCGTGCGTATGTAGGTAATTTTGGTTTTGATTACTTTAATAGGGAATCTTTTGTTCCTGCTGAAATTGTTCTTGTAACTTCTAAAGGTAATGCTCGAGTAGTTGCAAATGATATGGCATTTCCAAATGGCACAGTCATTACTCCTGATGAAAAACTCCTTATTGTTGCCGAAACCTTCGCAACCCGACTTACAGCTTTTAACATTTTGGATGATGGATCTCTGACTGACCGCCGTATTTGGGCTAGTCTTAGAGCAATTCCCCCAGATGGAATCTGTTTAGATGCTGAAGGTGCGATATGGGTCTCTGCACCAGGACGCCATCGAGTTGTACGCGTTCTTGAAGGAGGAGAAATAACCCACAAAGTAAAAGTTGAGACAGATGCCTATGCTTGCATGTTAGGTGGTCCGGAACGTGATATACTTTTTATAACTACATCCACAGACGAAAGAAATAATGGTCGTATTGAATTTGTTAAAGTGGATGTGCCTGGAGTAGGTCTTCCGTAAATATTATATTGTTTTTAATTAAGCAAGGAACTATCTAATGCTATATTAATTAAGAAAAAGTATTATTCATAACAAAATCAATTATAGCAACTGGATTTATTGCCGTTAATGACCTCCCAACGTCAGTAACACTACCATTAATAGTATTCCTGTTATTATCATTATAAGTTGGCGGATACTATATTTTAAATCAGTATGCTGATGAAGATCAGGTGTTAAATCAGAAAGTGCAATATAAATGAAACTGGATGCGGAAATTGCTAAAATGTAAGGAACCACTGGAGTTATACTGCCAATTATAAAAAATCCTATTATAGCAGCGGGTATTGTTGTAGAACTCGAAATAACATTATAGAGAAATGCTTTTTTCTTTGTATAACCCGAATGGAGTAAGATTCCGAAATCACCGGTTTCATGAGCAAGTTCATGAACCAGAATTGTTAATCCCGCACTAATTCCTAAAGTTATATCAGTTAAAAAAGCAGCAGCAATTACAATTCCATCTGTAAGATTATGAAGTGAATCACCTATTAATATAATAGGACCTGAAGCATGTGAATGAACTTCACACTCTTTATTTCGACAATTCCTCCAAATAATAATCTTTTCCATGAAAAAGAATACTATAATTCCTCCTAATACATATGGCATAATCAAATGCGCTTCTCCACCCAATCCTTCTACAGCTTCTGGTATCAAACCTAAGAGTGCTGCTGCTAGTAGAACCCCCGTAGCAAAAGATATTAAAATTGGGATAAGGATTTTTTGATACTTTTCACCTATAAATACAAAAGCAGCTGCAACTGTAATAGCACCAATACTCCCTAAAATACTAAATAAAATAATCCAAATTAGCACTCCCAAATCATCACTTCTATGTTATTTATTTATTAAAATGTATCTGATAATATTAGATCGTAAATATAAAATATGTAAAAAACTATCCTATTTGGATTTATAAAAGAAAAACTTTATCAAAGACTTGCGGTAAGTTATCTCTTATATTTTTACGAGCAGTTATAATAAACACAATTGCAATAATACCTCCTAAACCAAATTGAATAATTCCATTTAAAAAAAATTCATATAATGCCCCAGGGCCTCCAAAAAAAAAGATTTCATAGAGAAAATAACCGTAAGTCATTGTAATACCTCCAATAATCACTGCGAAAACATCTCTATAATTTATTCTTGATTTCATATTTTTAGGATCCGCAATTAAACCCACAAGGAAGCCTTCCAAACCTTTTATAACTAAAGTTGCAGGAGCATATATGGTATAACCTAAGAAAATATCTGCTAATGATGATCCAACTCCTCCAGCAATACCACCTATTATTGGTCCAAACATCATGCCTGTAATCATTACACCTGCATCTCCAATATTAATGAATCCTTGAGTAGCGGGAATAGGAATAGAAATAATCATTGTTAATACACAAATCAAAGCAGAGAAAAGTCCTACAATTGACAGAGAAAGAGTATTTGTAGGGAGTAAATAACCCATAAATCCCTTTTTCTTTGAGATGTTTTCATTAACCATTTTATACTCCCCATTTTATTTGTGTTTAAAAATACTAAGGATTGCTACCATAAAGATTTGAGTTAAAAAAAAAATAAATTAAAAATTTGAATATATCATAAATTTAGTACCAGATCCCAAAGAATAAATTTCGAACTTGCTACCGCGTTTGGTTTCGCAGAACATCTGAATCATTGGAAATAAGTAAATTTGAGATGTTATTTGTGCATCTTTATCTTTTTCATGTTTTTTGTAATCACTTCTTGCGGCCCCAATTGTTTTACTTATATTTTTATTCATATAACCTAATGATGCTTCTGTTTTAGATTCCAATTCTTTAAAATCACTAAACCTAATTCCTTCTACATCCTCGATCATTTTATGAAGATCATCTCCAATTTCCTTCTCATACTTGGTTTGAGCGCTACTATGTAAGATTGGAACTCCTGTTATTACTGTTTTGAATGGGACGGGAAGAACCTCATATTTATACATATTTTTATGCCCTCCGCACTCTTTGCATGTTTCATGTATATTTCCAGTTCCATAGCAAGCACCACATGGATAGGAAAAAGGGTTTTTTTCTTTTTTTTGCTCTTCTCCAACTAACACAGTAAAAGTTTCCTCAATTTTTCCAGTTCCTTTACAAGTTTTACATTTATCTTCAATATATCCCTTACCACTACATTTTTTACAAGGAACAGCTTGAATTGACTCAAAATGAGGAACTCTATCATCACCTTTCCATGTCTCCTTATCAATTTTACTTGCTCCTTTAAAGGAATAATATTGCTCTCTACCTACCCTTGGAGGTGTCACTAAATTTTCTTCTTTCTCTTTTGATACGGGTCCAAGAGATCTCTTAACAGCGAAATATATAGCCGCCTCCTTCATTGTATCCTTAACATATTCTGCTGCACTTATCGCATCTAAAGAAAAAACTGCGCCTTTCGTTCCAAATTGTTTTTCCATCTTTTTACGATCTGTTCTAACAGCTTTTTGTTTCCATCGTTCAAAGATATCATCAAGATTAGGTGTTTTTATTCTTACCGACATATTTTTTTCACTTTTTTAAAAATAAAGTATTGATTTCATTAACTTTATTTATTTGATTTAGAATTATAAAAATATAAAATAGAATGATTTATAATCTTTATAAGAAGAAAATTATAATTAAAAACCTAATTAAGAAAAAGAAGTATTAAAAATGTCTGCAGAAGAACGTCAAGCAGTTGAATACTTCCTTGAATGGATTAAAGGAGGCTCCTTCGCACAATGGGTAGAGCATTTTTTAAATCAAGGAGATGAAGAGAAGCTTAGGCAGGTTAAAGAAGTCTACGATAAAATCAAAATCATTTTTGGTTTTTAAATTTTCTCTATTTTTTATTTATTTTTTATATCTACTTCGATTCATTAATAGATAAATTGAAGTTCATGGATTCATTTTATATAGTTAAATTTTAGCACTATAACGGGTATTTATTTTTGAGTGTACCTTCAAGAAATTTCTTCATTGTTTTTAACAGACCCCCTGCGTCTAAGAAGGATTATAGTGTAAATTTCTTTTATTTAAAGAAATTCCGAGAGGAAACATTAAAGTTTACTTACATAAGTGAACCATTTTTCAGAGGAACTGTATTATTTGGTTTAGACTTTAAAAATAAGATGCGTCCTTTGAGTTTCAACAAAATTGAAAAAGATGGGGTTATTTCTCCTGTAAATCCCCGCCTCTTCAAACAATTTTTGATTTCTAAACGTAATAAATTCATCGCGTTTTCAAACCAATCATCTCCCGAAGACTTTACGCTTATAAATGACATATTAACTAGTTTTCATTTCGATAAAAATAAAATTATTAGCTTGGTTTTTTGTAAATCCTGTTTAGATTCTCAAAAATTTACTATTTTGAATCAAAACAATCAAATTAAATCATTCAAAAATCAAATCCTCTGCTCTGAATGTGCTTATGACATCGTTCTTAGAGAAGCTAAGATGAGAGGTTTAATTACTCAAGAAAGGATCAAACCAAAATTAAAAAACTTCTTTGTGCATATGCTACTTAAATTTAGAGATGTCATGAAAGTAATGTCAGTATTTCAAGCAGATTTTAATCCGGTTAATAATAAAGATATTACACTCTATGATACTGAAGAGAAAACTCCCATTGCGGAAGAATATCTTAATCAACGGTTTGATTCCCTAGATATACCCCAAGCTTTTAAAAATGTATTGAAAAACTTGAATTTGGATTTTCTATTGCCAATTCAAGCAATATCTATGAAAAAGGGGTTATTGAGTGATTATTCTAATCAATTAGTAATGGCACCTACTTCGGGGGGTAAAACGATGGTAGGTGAATTAGCAGGGATTTCAAAAGTTTTGAAAAACTCAAAATCAAAAATGCTCTATCTAGTCCCAATAGTAGCTTTAGCAAATTTAAGAACTGATGAATTTAAGGAAAAATATCGACAGTTAAACTTAAAAATAATAAAAAAAATTGGTGAATCGTTGTTTGAGAAACGGGAAACGACTGATCAAAAAGATCTGATTAATGCTGATATTATAATTGCCACTTATGAGGCGATCGATCATATATTAAGAAGCGGAAATAAAGAGATATTAGGAAATCTTGATACAATTGTTGTTGATGAAGTTCAAACTTTAATTGACCCAGAGAGAGGATATTTATTAGATGGTTTCATTGCTCGACTGAAGTTCCTCTACAAAGAAGCTCAATTTTTGTATTTAAGCGCTACATTAGGAGAACCCAAGTTATTAGCTGGTAAACTAAATTGTAAATTGATAAGATATAATAACAGACCGGTTCCAATTGAAAGGCATCTATTATTATGTTTTAGTGAAATGCAAAAATATAAACACATTTCTAATTTAATTAAAACCTCTTTTTTCAAAAAATCAAAATATGGATTCAAAGGTCAAACAATAGTCTTTACAAACACTCGAAAAAAATGTGAAACTATAACATCTCACCTATTAAAAAAAGGAATTAATGTATCTTCATATCATTCCGGTTTATCCAATGAAGAGCGGAAGATTATTGAGAATAACTTCCGAGCTCAAAAAATAGCAGGAGTGGTTGCTACCGCAGCGTTGGCTGCAGGAGTAGATCTTCCCGCACGTCAAGTAATTTTTGAATCTTTAGCTATGGGAATTAAGTGGCTAACGGTAGCAGAATTTGAACAGATGCTTGGAAGAGCAGGACGGTTAAAAAAGCATGAAAAAGGATATGCATATTTACTTATTGAAGCAGGGAAAGTATATTCACCTAAGATGAAAAAACCTGAAGAAGAGATTGCCATTAAATTATTAAATGGGAAAATAAAAGATTTTGAATTGCCTTCAATAGAAAGTAAACTTCTAACAGAACTTCTCGCCTTCATTTCTGTGTTTGGCCATGGAGTAACAAAAGAAGATATTCTTAACTTTTACGAGCTTCTAATCAATAGTAAATATGAACTGGATAAGTTTTTAAAAAAACTGAGTCTTTTAAGGTTAATTAATGTAAAGGAAAATCATAAATATAAATCTACACGTTTAGGACGAGCAATAGCAAAGAGTTTTTTAACAACAGATCAATGCTTAGAAATAATAGAAGCATTAAGAAAAAAAGATAAAACTATAATAAATATTGCTCTTGAGCTTAAGCCCATCAAAAATGTATATTTGTCAACTGGCATTGCAGCAGATTTATCAAAGAATGTTAATATGAAGTATTTAAGCAATAACCTGTTTTCAGGAAGCGTATTGTCTTTGATGAATGCTGAGTATGTAAAGAAGCGAAAAACTTTTTCTCGCGAATTTATTGAGTTTATTTCGAAATGGGTTAGTGACATATTTAATTGCAAATGTAATGATAACCCCTATTGCGATTGTGGGAGGTTAAATCTAGAAAAAATGATATTAAATTCACGAATAACACACAAATTATCAATAGATGAAATTTGCAGGAGTTTTGAGGAGGATTATAAAATAAAGATTTTCCGTGGGGATGTTATCGGTTATTTGGAGTCGATTATTTATAGTCTGGAGAGTATTAAAAATATAGTAGAAGGAATTTCTCGCTTAGATCCTGCATATCAAACAGAAATAAATGAATTGCCTAGAATTATCGCATTAATAAAATATTAAACGGTTAAATAAGCCTATAATGCAAAGAATTCAATTATATCTTTATCTATTAAAATATAATCCAAACCAACCTTTTTACGTCTTTGGCGAGCTCCTTCCCTTATAACTATTGCGTGGTCAAATGATTCATAGAAACTTTTATGAATTTTTATCGCAGCATCCTTAATAGTTGAATTTTCCTCCATAATTAATGGTTTATCTGCAATATATCCCCCAGAGCTCATAGTATAGATTCTTACTTTTTTTAAATACCTAAGTATTTCCTCCCCGAAATCTCGAGGAAAATTTTCTTTATGGACACTCACCCCGATAATTTTTGGAAATCGATCCGAATAAACGCTTTTTAAAACACTGAAGATATCCTCTGTGTGAGCTAGATCACCTTTTGTAGCAATAATAATTGCTTTTTTATTCACAACAGATGGCGTTAAGGCATCGATTACATCATCAAGAGAGATTTCCCCATAGATTTTTATTATTGCGTTTCTTATCCCATTTGCATTTACTATTTCCTTAATCTGTTCAGTAAACTCTCTAATATCTTCAACATTTTTTGCTTCATTAGTTAAATAGAAGACTTGAATTTTATTTGAGCCTGTTTTCTGAATACTTAATGGAGGGGGGATTCTATTGATTCTAATATCTGCTTTTGTTAATTCCTCTAATAATAAAGTCATCTGTTCTTTAACCTCTCTAGATAAATCAATACACAGGCAAAGTAGATCGCATGATCTAATCTGAGATAGGATTTCTTTTCCATTTCCTACACCCTCAGACGCACCCTTCATGATGGAAGGCATTTCTACGATTTGAAATCGAATTTTATTATATTGGTAGATTCCAATTTCTGGGAGGGGTGTGTATTTACCAATTTTATCCTTTGCTGCGCCCGTTAAATAGTTTAAAATAGTAGTTTTACCTGCTCCTGGTGTGAAATGGCTGCTTATCAATATAATTTGAATGCCTTCTTTTTTAATTGAAAAAGGAGAAGTAACTTTTTGAAGAGTTTTTTGTCTCTGTCTTCTCTCTTCCACTTCTCTCTTTAACTTCGCAAGGCGAGACTTATTTAACGCAACTATTTTCTCTGTTGCTTTATGTTTAGGAACGAGAGATATAAATTCCTCTAAATGTTTTATTTTCTCTTCCAAAGATCCAGCGTCCAAATAACGAGTATAGGCTGCTTGAGCTTCGGTACCAATATTTGAACTCAAAATTCCAACCCCTATTAGGTTTTAAAATATAGATCTAAATCGATCTTCTGTTTTTAATTTTAGATCGCCTAAAATTTCATTAATTCGGGTCTCAAACTTCTTAAAATATTTAGGTTTTTTTGAAAAAATATCGTTGAGAGAAAAACGATTGAGAAAGTGAGAGACAATCTCACTTAAATATTGTTTTACTATCGTTGTTTCCGTTCCTTTTTCGATAATTGCAAAAGATAATAGAGGCTGTTTATTTTCAAGTTCATCTCCGGGTAAAGTTATCATTTCACAAGAACACACTAGTTTAAATGAGGCAAGTGAGATGATCGAGATATCATCACCAAATACTTCACTAGTAAAACTCTCTAATGCCTGTAGAAATCCCGCACGCAAAGTTGGATCCAAGACATTATCTGAAGATGAATAATACTTTATCTCAATCAAGTTTTTCATGCCAAAGTTAATACCCACTTCTAAAATTGCCATTTTTCAAAAAGAACTATTTTCTCGTAATCTGAAGTAAATAAAGTTAAATTTATTGTTTATAGTAATAATAATTATTTTTATTACTCTCTTTTTTAAAAATTTAATTCAATATAATCTTAACTGTTTTTAATGTATTATAAGATTGTCATTGAATCATGGGTTTTTAATTAGTATTATATCACTCCCTCAAAATCAACATCCCTATATATCTGACCTTCAATCCCATTTATCCCAACATCAATGATTACAACATCTTCCTGTACGCTCTCTTAAGTAATGAATTCTGGCTGTTTAAAGCGATAATTAAAAGATATATATTTTTAAAATATTAGTATAAATTTGGATCTTTCTGATTTTAAAAAGCGAGTATTAATCTTAGATTCTTCTTCTCCGCCATAAGAAAACACTAATCGCTGCTAATATACCAATTCCCCCCATTAAGAATATTAGAATCCAATAATTGAATTCTACCATCCATATCTCAACTGTTAATTTACCTAAATTTGGATCAAAAGCAGCTAGAGTTTTAATGGCATAATAAGATCCAATTAATGATGAAGAGAGTTGATCGCTTCCTTCTGTAATATCCGCAAAACCACCATCTTGGAAATTTTGCCGGGATAATGCCCATTTTGTAGTTTTATCTGCATCTAGAAAACTCTTATTGATTAAAGAAATCCCCATAACACAATAAAAAGAACTGCTAAGTAAGGAGGATTTAGATGTTAGATCAGCTAAATATCCCCCAACATTATTTATATCTGATGGATTATCGACATAAAAAGAGTTTAGATAAGATAGAGTTTTACTTTTATCCACTAAATCATTAACAGATGCTAAGTGATCCATAAGGCAGACAGTATAATATGTTGAAAGTAAAGTAGAAGTCGTATTTCCATACCCCCCATCGGTATTATTATTCAACAATATCCAGTCTTTATGTAATGTTATATTTTGTAATGTTTGAGAAGGAGCTAACATTGAGTGAATTTTTACTACAAAAAAGGTTGAGCTCAAACTTGGTGTCATAGTTGTGTTAATAAATGAAAAGCCCCCACCAACTTGTTCTGTACCATTAAGATATTGGTAAATTCTATTTGTTAAACTCCCCTCGATTGAATAATCATTTTGAGTAAAAAATAATGATCTCAGCAGGAAGTATAAATCGTATAAATTAACTGCATCTCTACTAAACATACTGCTTATCTCGTCTTCTAGATTTGTTTGAAGATTAGTTATATCATGAGCAGTTCTCCCTAAAATATCCAACATTTCTAACGCATATGCAGTTGCTTCAAAAGAGATATCATTTAAGGGACTTATACCATTCTCAAAACCTTGACTTTCAATCTCATTACTATAAATATAATCTGTCAAGTATATTCTTCTCGTTTTTCCTAAAACACTAGGAATTATACTTATTGTGAAGAATAAAATTAGGAACGCAATTAGAATATTACGATAATTACTTCTCATCAAAATGAACCAAATTTTGATTAATTAAATTTTAATTTTTTAAATTTACCCTAAAATTAAAAATTAACGATATGAAAAGAACTAATTCAAGATAAAAAAGAGTGATTTATAAAGGAAGAATCTAAAATTAAAAAAATCAAAGAATTTCACTAATATCTCTATAGAGAAGATCATGATTAGATTTAAATTGCTCATGTGTAATAAAGAGTTTTTGAAATGAAGGTAAACTCCCTAAAATAGCGGCACCATTAAAAATAGCAAATTGAAAATTATCAGGAATAAAGAATTTGACAACTTCACTAGAGGATTCCATATATTCAACAAATTCTTGTGCGGGGGTTTTTTCTTTTGAAATTTTAGGTTGCTCTATGGATTCAACTGATTTTCCACAATAAGGGCAAAATAGAGAAGTCGAATCTTGTATTTCTTTTCTACAATATGGACATTTTCTTTGTTTCCCTTTTATACTTTGAGTCTCAATTCGAGATGAGAGATCAATCTTAATTTCAGGTAAAGACAATCTCACCCCACAAGAAGGACAATATTCAATACCAGTGGATAGATCTATTTTCTCACCACATTGACTACAAGTATCACTTTGTTTTTTAAAAGTCTCTACAGCTTGAAGTTTAATCAATTCAGTCTTCACAGCAGATAACGAGGGTTTTGGCCTTGGGATTGAACCTAACTGTTGTAAAACACCATTCATTTCTGAGTGAAATCGTTGTTCAAAACCACTATACGATAGGTTACCTCCTGAAAATACGATATGGGACAACAAATCATGCCAATATTGGTTATCCAAAACTCTTAAACTAGCGATTACTGCTTCTGAAAAATTCATGACATTAGTAATCCCCAACATACTTGGGTTAAAAAGAACTTCTGGTGCTTGGTAAAGAACATGATTAGCGATACTGATATTTGAACCATCTGGCATTGTGACAGAAAATTTCTCCCCAGTTTTAGGAGGATTATTAGGATCAATGATAAAATAACAATTTTTTTCCTTAATATCCTGAATAATTTCATCAGCAGCACTCGAGGAAATATTTACTCCCTCTCTCATTAATAGGTTTTTTAGATTGTTATTTACGTCTATTCCTGCTAAGGGTATCTTTTGAACAGCATGTTCTTGCATTACTCCATTAATAATCGGAGCTACCCACGTCAAACCTTCACCAGATTCTATAACTAACCCTGTCGTTAATCCTACACTGAATAATGACAGCAATGGTGTGGGCATCATTATTAAGCTTTTAACACCATGCGTTTCAAATAATAATCTAGCAATATACTCTTTAGTTTCTTTATGCATAAATGGTGATTCGCAATAGAAAACGGGATAATCTGAAAGAGATTCTACTCTTAGAAGAGAATAAAAAATATAGTTTAAAATCTCAAAGAAAGAATCCCAATCCATGATAGCACCCCGCTGAATAGGATGGCTAATTTTGAGAACCCCGCGCATTCTGCTTACGTCGTTGCCTACATACATACTTCTAGCACTGACGTCAACCATCACAGATTTGTATTTTTCAGTACCCGTGATGCATGGAAATACATATCTAGGCCCAGGTTCTCCTGAAAATCCAATCTTCACATAAGCAGAGCCGATATCCACAATGATTGGTGTACCGGGTAAAGGTAGTGCCATTTTGACTCCATTCTGTACTTTTTTATTATATGTATTAATTTAGAAACTTTATGATTTTTATATTTTTATAGTTTTTCAAAAAAAATATAGATTAATTAATTATTCATGAATTCAAATAATTTTCTTAAAATTTGGTATTGTATAATAAAACCAATTAAATTACCATTTTCATTCACAACCGGTAAACGTTGAAAATTTTTCTTAAACATAAGTTTTAAAATATTTTTTATATCTTCATTACTTTTAACAACAAAAGGTTCAGAAGTCATTAGATCTTTAACAGTCGTGTTAGGTGATTCTAAACTCATAACAAACCTAGCTAAGCGTATATCTCTTTGGGTAATGATACCAATAAGTTGATGATCTTTCTGACTTTTAACGACCGGAAAGCCTCCTATTTTTTTTCTTAGCATTAATAGTTCTGTTTTACTAATTTTTTCATCTGGAGTTACAAAGAGGGGATTTTTCACCTTTGTCTCTGATGCTTTTATTTCACCAAATTTTTGTAAGCGATCTTCCCCCATTTTTAATCCCCATATTAGAAATCTTTATCCGGTGTTCGAATAAATATTTCTTGTTACATTTTACATATACTATTGAAAATAATCATCCTTATAATTAAAACTTATTTGTTAATTAGTTTGCACTGTTTCTTCAAGATTTTGTTCGATTCTATCTAATTCTTTAGAGTAATCGTTATATTTTTGTAAGAGATATCTCCCCCACTCATTTAATTTAACCCACCCTCCACCCCCAGGTCCACCTTTACCAGTTATCACGACGGCCTTTCCAGTTCTTTGTTCAATTCTCTTCAGAATATTCCATGCATATTTATAAGAATATTCACACTCTTTAGCTGCTTGGGTTAATGAACGGTCTTTATTTGTATCTATACTTTCGAGTAATTTAGCCCAACCTTTGCCTATAATGCTTTTACCGTCAAATTTTAACCAGAATTTAATACCAAAACTGAGTTTAGATTTTAAATTCTCAATCTTGGGTTCTTTAGCCATAATTATTATTTGTTTTATGAATATTAATATTTATATCTTTTAAAAGAAAAACATTAAATTCAAGATGATTTAATAGGTTTAAGTGAATGAGTCATGATGTTTTTTGAAAAAGATGAATCAGAAAAAATAGGAAAGGAAGTTATTAAGAACCTATTCTATTTCTCCGAAAATCAAATGCTTGATTGTAACCAATACGTAATTAAAAATAATGATACGGGTGATCTGTCTTTATTTGATGCGGGAAATGGCATATCCCTAGCAGGATTATTTAAAGGGATGGAAAAATTAAATCTAAATTATGAAAACATCACTAAAGTGTACCTGACGCATGAACACGTTGATCACGTCTTAGGAATCTATAAATTGATGCAGATTTTGAAAGATAATCCCCCTGAGATTTTTGCTTATGATAAAGCAACAAAAATATTAGAGGAAGGAGACGAAACTAAGATTTTGCCTGTTGCTTTAGGTATTACTGCTAAAAGATTTGGGGTTGAAATTATTCCTCTCAAAGTTAATGATTTAAACCATATAGAAGAAATTAAAATCTCTTCAGAATTTGGTTTTCAGATCCACCATACTCCGGGTCATTCTCCAGGTTCAATATGTTACTATGAACCAGATAAAAAGGTTTTGATACCAGGTGATTTAATCTTTAAAGGAGGTAGTTTTGGAAGATTTGATTTTCCAGGTGGTTCATTAAAAATGCTCATAAATTCCATAAAGCGAATGAAGAATTTGGATGTAAAATTTCTCCTCCCGGGACATATGGGAATATCAGAAAATGGAAATAAAAGTATAGAACTTACATATAGGATGATTGAATCAATGGGTTCCTTCTATTGACAGGAAAAAAAGATTTACGTCTATTATATGACTATAGAGTTAATAAATAGACTCTGTAAAATATATCTTCTATATCAGTTTACTTGAGTTGGTATATTAGAATTTCATTTAACTTCTTCAATTTTTAAGGTGAAGCTAAACGATACTAATATTTAAATAAGCCATGTTTCTATTATTTCTTATAATTCTATTTAAAATATAAAAAAACTAAGTATAGTGAAAATTTATCATGTCTGAAATAAAAAAACCTAAACACCCCAGTGAAATCTATATCAGAAGCTACCCAAAAATCATCTTTTTCTGGCCTCTTTTGATTACTAGTTTTATTCTATGGATAATTGAAGCATTGAGCACCGATCCAGAGATCTCTGGAGTATTAGGAATGGTTTGGTTTATCGTTTTTTTTGTTAATATATTTATAACTGCATTTGACTTCTCATCCACAAAATTCTTTGTTTTAATTTTAGCGATAGTAATTATCCTTCTGCTTGTTGTTTTCTTAGTACCAGGTTTATTTGCTAATTTGGGTGGGTTAAGAATCGATTTAACGTTGACATGGCAATTCTATGTGGTTATGACATTAATTCTTGCTTTTATCTTAGGAATTGTCATCATAAGTACAAGATTCGAATATTACAAAGTTGAAAGAAATGAGAT
>JAGXNR010000065.1 GCA_019894875.1 Promethearchaeota archaeon
GGTATAAAAGGTGGGACTACTGTTGTATCTCTCTCTCCACCGATCCAAGCAAAATATGGGAGTCCACTAAATCCGATTCTATCTGGCATTGCTTCTACATAAGTCCATCCCTTATTATGTGCGAACCCTATCATGTATTGGGAAATATAAAGCATTGGAACGTCGTAATTCTGAATATGGTTGGCAATAAAGGAATAATCTGCTTGTTTATCGGCTTCAAAGTAGATATCTGTAAATTTTTCATCAATTGTGCTATTAGCCATGAAGTTAAAATTATATCCATAACTTGGAATAAATCTATTTTTTGAGGTGTAATATAGACTCATATAAGTCCAAGGAACAGTTGCAGAATTAGGCCATACAAATGGGAACATGTCATACATGATAGCGAGACCCGTACCAACATATCCTTGCCAAATGTCATCTACTGGGACTCCAATAAAACCGCATCCTATATCATTTAGAGCCTTTTCCATGTAAACTGGTACTTCCGTACCAATATTATGTAACATATCATGTGTAGCCATAGGATTTGAGTCGGCAACGGCGTTCCATTCGGCAGTTATGTTGCTTGCGGATAAGCCTCTAGCAGTACAAAGTGGTCCGTAATAAGGATCATTAAGGAGGAATTCTCGTGCTTTTGTAACGTTATAATATGGTTCAGGCACACTAGGATCGTAAAAAATGCTTTCTATACCTAGGCAACTCTGTGAAAGATTCCCTCTTCCTTCTTCAACGATATTAAAATACGTCTCATAATCGAACGAGTACGAGAGTGCGCGTCGTATTGTTCGGTTAATACCATCAGGTAATGCAGTCATCGCAGGTAACCCAAAGTAATGGGAAATATACGGAAAGATTTGTTTTGGAGTCATACCCCACCATGGACCCACAAAAGGAGTGGGTGTGTTAAGTCCTTCTTCGCACTTAAAATTAATATCAATGATTCCTGGATCAAGTCTATGTTCTTGATACTTAAGCAAAGGATCAGCTATTACTGCTTCGAGATCCGTAATTGGAATTTGGGAAAGATCACTTAAATAATCTACTTCACCAGTTAATAAAGCCGTAGTTCGTGTTTCGAAATCCACATAATGGCGTACATACACGTCCGTAATAGAAAACAAGTCATCTGCTTCAAGAGCAGTTTTATTCCAATAATCATTATTTTTTACCATGTGCCCCGTTGCTGTCACTGCCTCATCAATGTAATCAAACATATAAGGACCTGTACCGATCATGTGTCCCGGAAATGTTAATGGATCATCTTGAGGAAATAATGGGTTTTGTCCAACACCATAAATTGGAGCTCCAAAATAATCACTATAAGACTCCATTGAAGCCATGAGATAATAAGCAGCTCCAAAACCAGCAATGTTAGTAGTCCAAGAGTTAAATGTAATATTGACCAAATAATTGTTTACTATTTCTGTATTATTGATCACAGGAATCTCGGAACCTAATCCAAAAGGATCACTAGTTAAAGCCCATGTCAAGTTCCAATTTGGTGTAAATTCATTTGTCCACTGTGAAGCATCAAACCAATAAACATCTCGATTTTGAGCGTCTCCTGTACCAGTTAAATTTCCAGAGATGTCAA
The DNA here is from genome assembly GCA_019894875.1 of Promethearchaeota archaeon. Next base: position 1,601 of record JAGXNR010000065.1, read on the forward strand.
TGTTCCGATCAAGGTTCCATTTTACTACTGATGCGTTAAAGGCGGAGCCATCATGGAACTCAACTCCTTGCCGCAACGTAAATGCTATTGCTTTAACTCCACCTGTATGATCACCCTCATCATCTCTTTCGTAAATAGTCCAATTTGTTGCGAGTACAGGGTAGGATACAGCGTAAGGATCCGTCCAGAGTAAGCTTTCAAGGGTCGCCCATATGTAATAGTTAGTAGGAGTAGATTTATATATTGGTGGATCCCAATCATCTGCTCCGAATGTTATTCCGCAAATAAAGGTATTTGTTGTATCTTGAGCGATAATAGGTGTTGCAGTGGTCGAGATTAAAGGTGCAGCTAAAGAGATCAATAGAATTATCAAACTTAAGTTTTTTGTTAGTTTTCTCATTTTTATCTTCTTGTATTGTTTTTTTTATTTAAAATTTTTATAAAAGATTTAATATTAAGTTTAATAACTTTTTATATAAAGCTTATGTATTACATTTCTTTATATAAATACTAAAAACTAGTAATGTCCATGAAAGACAAGGTAGTGACTGTTCGCATAGAAGATATTTTATGGGAAGAAATTAAAAAATATTCTCAAGATCATGATATGTCTAAGAGTAAAATAACGCGTGATGCCCTTAAAAAGTATTTTTCGATTTATAGAAATCCCTTGCCAATAATATTATGGTCTAGAAATGAATTTGCTTTCGCATTAAATTGTTTGAATGATAAACAAATTGAAAGTTTGGCTGATATTTCTTTTCAAAATGGTCTTGAAGGAATGGATATTCTTGTTCAGGATTTATTTAATATCGAAGATCTTAAATTTACAGCTCGAAATGCGATATCCTTACTGGTTAATTATACGTTTACTGAAAAAGGTCAGAATTGGTTCTCTAAAGTCAAAACAATTTGGCATAAAAATAAGGTTATAATTTATGGCAATCATGAAAATGGGATAAATTTCTCTAAATACGCTAAATACATAATTTTGCGTTTCACCGAATATTTTTCATATGAATTGATTTTGGAAGAATTAAATGAAAACAAGATATATTTAGAATTTAAATTCACTAAAAAATAAACTTTTTAAGAGAAGATAAGATTTTTTTATATTAATTTTACTTCCACACATGATTATTAAAATGGTGCTTAAGTAATGGCTCAACCCCAGAATATGATTAAATACATAGTTAAGCGTGTGTTATTGATGATTCCCATGTTAATTTTAGTTTTAATAATTTCATGGATTTTATCCCAACTTATGTTTATAGATCCTGTTCTGAACAAAATGGGGATGTTAGACTTCGAAATTATCGAAGCGGAAAGAATAAGAATCGGGTTTTATGACCCTTGGTATGTTAAACTAGGATTGTATTTAAAAAATTTCTTCACAGGCAATTGGGGGACATCTTATCTTGTTTCTGATGGAGAACCCGTAAGCCAATTAATTGGGAAAATATTTCCTAAAACAATAGAATTGGTGATAATACCAATTATTGTAATACCGCTTATTGGGATTAAACTTGGTGTTACTTCAGCAAAAGATAAAGATAAACCGAAAGATACCGTAATTCGAGGTGTTGCTATATTAGGGACTGCTTTGCCGATTTTCTGGCTCGCTACGATGCTACAATATTTCGTTGGTCATTATCTATCTCTATATACTTTTGGAGAACTTAATTTAGAAATTATGAATCCAAATTCCGTTACTTTTCGTTATCCTAATCCTGAATGGCCATTTAGTACGGGTTTTCGACTTATTGATAGTTTATTGTTTAATGATCAAGCCTTGTTACAGGATACTCTTATACATTTGATTCTTCCCATGCTTTGCATGACTTTCGTTTCATTAGCAGGTATTACGAGACAGACGCGAGCAAGCATGTTAGATGTTTTGGAACAAGATTATATCAGGACAGCCCGGGCAAAGGGCTCTCTGGAAAAAGATGTTATTAATAAACACGCTCTTCGAAATGCTTTAATCCCTACTAGTAACCTCATCGTTGGTGGTACAGCGGCTAGATTAACTGGAGCTCTTTTCCTAGAAATAGCTTTTAATTACACCGGTATGGGCTTCTATATGGTTGTTGCCATTAGGTTAGGGGATTATGTAGTAATAAATGGAATCTTAGTATTTACAGTCATTATTATTCTTAGTGGTGTTTTAATTGCCGATGTATTGTATACAATTATCGATCCAAGGATAGTTTATAAATAAGAAATCAAAAAAAGTGATTTAAATGACCCAAATATATCTTAAAGAATCGGAAAAAGAAGGGATTTTGTCAAAAAATGAAAAAAAAATAATAAGGCTTCTAAAATTCTATTTAATTCCCGGTTGGCGTGATCCCGAATTTTCTGCCATTGAACAAGAAATTGGAAAAACAAAATCAAAAAGAAGACTATTTAGGCGTCTTCTTAAACCATTAACAATTGCAGGTTTTTTTATGATCTTATTTATCGCAATATGCGCTGTGTATGCCCCTTGGTTTACTGAATATACTGTAGAGTCAATAACGGATAGTGGACTTTCTGGTGGTACACCTTTCGCTCCTCCCTCAGAAGGACATCCATTAGGAACGACAGAATATGCTTACGATATTCTTGCTAGATTGATTTGGAGTTGTAGGACTGCACTTGTATTTGGTTTGACCACGATTATAATTGCAGCAATTGGAGGGATTATAGTAGGAACAACTTCGGCATATTTTGGAGGAAAAACGGATTCCATCATAATGCGAATAGTTGATTTAATAATGGTGTTTCCAGCTTTGATTTTACTGATACTTTTTGTTGAAATGATGGGTCAGGAATTACAAATTATGTTATACCTATTTGGCATACTTTCGATACCAGCTTACTCCAGATTGATGCGAGCCTCAGTTCTACAAGTAAAACAGAATCTTTTTGTTGATGCAGCAAAAACAGGGGGTGCAAAAAATTTTAAAGTCATGTTTATTCACATTATACCAAATGCGATTGCACCTATCATCATAAGTTTATTTGGTGGAGTTGGTGCTGCGATTTTAGGTTTTGCCTCTCTTGCTTTTTTGGGTTTTGGTGACAAAAGTTTACCTGATTGGGGCTCAGATATTAATTTCGCAAGGACCCGATTTTCTCAGTATTATGCCGCATTTTGGCCAGGTCTTTTTATCTTGATTGCAGTAATGGGGTTCATGTTAATAGGCGATGGACTAAGAGATGCTTTAGATCCTAAAAATAAATAAAAATGGTGATATAAAACGATTGGAATGTTCTTTCAACTTGGATATTATATAAACTTTGTAATGATTCTCATTGAAACCCTTATCTCTATAATCATATTATTTTTTATCACCAAAAACGTTAGCAAGCCATTGTTAGAAGAAAGTCAAATGTCTAATAGGGAAAAATCTCTGAGCCTCATTATAAGCATTTTAATAGTCCTAGGTATTATTGTAGCGATTAGGTATATTTTTGGATTTCTGGGATACTTTCTTTCCATATTTATACTATTTAACGACGAATTTTTCTTTTTTGCGGTAATGACAAGTATTTTTTACCCTCTATACAGATTTTTCATTAAAAAGTTTGGAAACGCTCGTTATTCAGATAAAAAAACCTTATCGCATAAAAAATTTATTAAGAGAAGTATACTTGTTATTGGAGCATCTTGGGTTATGGCATTAATATTTTTATCAATTTATTTATTAGACATTCCCATTGGGCATCTGATTCCACCAGATCTTCTAGATCCAACATACGATACATTTTTACTTGGTTTTGAATGGGCTTTTTTCATGGTTATTATTGACATGTCTATTGTTATTATAATTAATAAGATTATTCCCATTGAAAAGCGACTTCCAAAAGAAGTGCTACATGATTCAATGCTCGTTGGTGGAATCATCTCATTTGGAGCTTGGTCGATTCAACTCGTTCTTATTGAATTGTACCTTTCGAGATTATTTGGGTTGACTTTATATGAGCAAGATATCCGCATACTATGTATTACCGTTACAGTCATATTTGTTATTTCTTTTCTCGTTTCTTTAAAATTAAAGTTTTTACCTGAAGCTTCTGAAAAAAGTATGAAAATAATCCGAGCAGAATTACAACGAGAGGAAAAAGAACAAGGTCAAATACGAGAAACGGGAAAAAAAGAAATAATATTAGATGTCCAAGAACTTACTACCTATTTTTATACAGAAGAGGGTGTTGTACACGCTTTAGAAGGCGTTTCATTTAAAATAAATGAAGGTGAAGTACTTGGGCTTGTCGGAGAAACAGGTTGTGGAAAAACCGTTACTGCTCTGTCTATTCTTCAATTAATTCGCCCTCCCGGTAAAATTGTGGAGGGAAAAGTTATGTTTGGAGATATTGATTTGCATAAAAAATCTACTATTGAAATACTACCCCATAGGGGAAAAGAGATCACAATGATCTTTCAAGATCCTCTTAACTCCCTTAATCCTGTTTTTAAAGTAGGTAGTCAAATAACCGAAGTATTTCTCTTACATAAGAAAAACGAACTACTTATTGAATCTTCTAAATATAGTAACAAAAGTGTTTATAGCATTGCTCGAGAATGGAGTCAAAATCTTTTAAGAGATTTAAATATACCTGAACCTGAAAAGATTTTCGATCAGTATCCTCATGAGTTGAGCGGAGGAATGCGACAAAGAATTCAGATTGCGATGGGTCTCGCATGTAGTCCAAGACTTTTAATAGCCGATGAGCCCACCACTGCCTTGGATGTTACTATTCAAAATCAGATTCTTAAATTAATGAAAGACTTGAATAAGAAATATAATACAGCAATTTTATTTATTACTCACGATCTAGGTATCATTTCAAAGATGTGTGATAAGGTTGCAGTAATGTATAGTGGATTCATAGTCGAAAACGGAAATAGGATTAGATTATTCACGAAACCCTATCACCCATATACTAAAGGACTTATATCTTCTATACCCATTGTCGGGGAAAAAAAAGAATTATTAGTAACCATACCAGGTATGGTCCCTAATTTGATTTATCCGCCTTCAGGATGCCGATTTCATCCCAGATGCCAATATTGTTTCGAACCTTGTGATTCAAAAGTACCAAAAAGCATAATGGTTGAACCAGATTATTTTGTAGCCTGTCATCTTTATGATCCTGCTTATAAAGAACTGGCAGAGCGTTCCATTAGTAGGATAGAAGAAAAACTCTCAAATAAAACTAGGTTGTAAAAATGATATATCAAGAATATTTAACTATTATAGCAGTCATTCCGAGCATTATCCTAAATTCAATTATAACATTGATAATTGGAATGTTTATTATTAGATGGTATGCGAAAATTCTAGATTGGAATAAATCATTATTTTCAGCTTTCAGTATAAGTTTTATCTGGTTTTTTATTGACATAAATCTTGGAATTGTCTTTTACTTTTTCTTTGGTAACAATTTAATTATGGATATTTCTATAGCTGTAATTGACATTTTTACTGGAGTTATAATCGTTATGAAAGTATACGATAAGGATTTTAAAAAATCTTTAATATTTTCTTCTATTAGCCGAATCTTTTTCTTCGTGATATCAATTATAACGATTATCTTTTTCGAAGTTGTTTCTATACTTCAAATCGATAATGATGATTTATTTTTAAGTAATTTGATGTATATTGTCTCTATTATAATCATTCTTGGCGGGATGACATTTTTCGTACAATGGGGGAATAAAATTCAATTAGTTAACAGGGTTAAGTTGATTTTTCTTATCAGTATTATCCCGGGTTTTAGTTATTTAACCTATACATTTTTAAATCAACTTGAAGAATTTTCAAACAATATTAGCTTGAATTTATTAATAGCTCTTATAAGTTCAATAATAGCTGCTATCATAGGAAAAAGAATTGCTTATAAATCCATATCAATCCAAAAAATTAGAAATATAATTAATATAGAAAAGGGGAAATCCCTACTCCAAGTTAAAAATCTAAAAGTATATTATCCCCTTCTTGGAGGAATTCTTAAAAAGCAGATAGGAGTTGTAAAAGCTATTGACGGTATCTCTTTTGAGATAAAAACGGGTGAAACATTAGGATTAGTTGGGGAAAGTGGATGCGGTAAAACAACTGTTGCAAAAGCAATTTTGGGTCTACTTGAAAAAGAGGAAGGAGATATTTTATTTCGTGATAAGCAAATCCCTACTAATTATTCCTCTTTTTTAAGACAAAAAATTCAGATTATTTTCCAAGACCCCGATGCGTCATTGAATCCCCGAATGAAAGTGGTTGACATCATCGCAGAGCCTCTTAAAAATTTAATGGGTATTACTAAAAAATCTGAAATCAGAAAACATGTCTTAAAATTAATGGAAGAAGTTTCTTTAAAACGAGAACATTTGGACCGTTACCCTCATGAGTTTTCAGGCGGGCAAAAACAAAGAATTATTATCGCAAGAGCACTTGCGTGTAATCCAGAGCTTATTATCCTAGATGAACCTACATCAGCTCTTGATGTGTCTGTACAAGCACAAATCCTTAACCTGCTTAAAACTTTGCAGAAAACCTATGGTTATGGTTATTTATTTATAACTCATAATTTATCTGTTATAAACCATATTGCTGACAGAATCGCTGTCATGTATCTCGGTCGTTTTGTTGAGATTGGAAACACTAATCAGATTTTCTCAAACCCTACTCATCCATACTCCCAAGCTCTTCTTAATTCACGAATTGAAATTGATCCCTATAACCAAGATATTAGTTTTGTAATCGAAGGGGAAGTTCCAAGCCCAATCAACCCTCCTCCTGGATGTACTTTCAATCCACGCTGTTCTTCAGATGCTAAAACAAAAGAATGTGAATTTAAAGTTCCCCCTATGATAGAAATTGAGAAAAATCATTTTATATGGTGTAATAAACCGTCACAATCTAAAAAATGATTATTTTCCCTTTTCTTTCACAAATTGAATTAGGTTTTCAAGAAAAATCATAATATTCTCTGGAATGATTCTTCTAAATATTTTGATTACAAAATCTTCGTCAATTTCAGTTATTTTTTTATTAATAATTTCTTTTTTGAATTCCGTTAAAACTTGACTCTGCATAATTGTTGGTGTTACCGATAAAAATGTGTAATACATGCTTTTTCCTTTATTTCGCCAAACAATCTCAGTATCACCAATCTTATCTTGAATCCCTTCCCGCTGCTCTTCTAAATTTAAATGCAATTTTTTTACATTTCCATCAATAGGAATTCCTAATCGGTCATATTGCTCAATAGGTGCATCATTATCTTTCATTAATTCAACCAGGACTCTTATCATTCGCGTTTCAATATCAAGATCAATAATAGGATTTTCTTGAGTAGGATCTTTCTTAAGATCAAAAAGGAGTGACCCAAAAATATACGGATAGACAACAATATTTCTTACAATCTTCAACATTTTACAACCTTTTGAAAAATTAAAAGGCTCAGATAAGTCCATTCCTTTTAGTTCATTTATAGAAAAAAAATCTTGCATGTGTGTTGGCATGAGTGTATAGTTAAACATTGGTTTATTTAAAGGATTCGCAGGACCTCTCATATAAATGTAATTTCCATCTGTTACATTCACATGTCCACTATGAATACCAAAAAGAGCTGCACTTCTTACATTAATATCGTTGTTAATTGTGTCTTTTAAAACTTTCCCTTGCATGTCTTTCGTTGGTTTAATTCCGAAGAATTCTAAAATTGTTGGACAATAATCAATAGTCTGTACAAGAGCTTTTCTTCTCTCATTCTTTTTAGCAGATCTCGGATCCCATATAAATAAAGGAATATGAGCAATTTCATTATAAATTGGTTGCACCATTTTAGCCCACCACCCTTTTTCCCCTAAAAGAAAACCGTGATCAGTAGTAACAATTAGCATTGTATCTTTCCACATGTCCTTCTCATCCATTATATCCAATACTTTTCCTATATAATGATCACACATGCTAACTGAAGCAGCATATTCTTTACGACAATGTTCAACTTGTTCTGAAGTTTCAGTTACCAAACCATAATTCGGCCAATCAAAGTGGGGTCCTTCATAATTATCCTTATATAAATCCTTATACTTCTGTGGTGTGAAGAAAGGTTCATGGGGATCAAATGTTTCAATTTGGAGAAACCAATTATCTTCCTCAAAATTAGTCTCGATAAATTCCAATCCTTTTTCAAAAGTGACTGCTTGAGGCATATTCTCCTCTTTTTGCAGATATTTTCTATTCACCCAATCTTGACGCCAGCTATAACTTAAATTCTCTCTCATATTACTAACATGCCCAGGAATTTCAGGATCTCTTACTTCACCTTTCCAGGGATCCCCTTCGTGCCCACGAATAATTTCCCAAGAATTATATTGAGTATGGTATGTTGCACCCCCGTCTTCCCAATAATGATAATGATCACTAACAAGATGACTATATACTCTATTTTTTTTTAAAATTTTTGGCATTGAATCATCAAAAGGTTCTATAGGGCCCCAACTTCTATGCAAAAAATTATAGCGCCCTGTGTGAAGTTCCCTTCTAGCTGGAATGCAAGGAAGACTTCCAGCAAAACAATTATCAAAAATAACTGTCTTTTCAGCAAGTCTCTTAAAATTTGGTGCATGGACCCAATCACAGCCGTAAGGCGGTAGAAAATGCCTATTTAAAGTATCATACAAAATCAGAATTACTTTCATGATTTTCTCACTCATATATTAGATTCATAGCAAAACATATTACTATTTGGTTTAGAATTTTTCTAATAGATCAAGTATATTCTAAGATCTTTATCTTATTTGTACAAATCTTGAGCTACATTGTTTAAGCCTAGTTCAATTAATACCTCTTTGGAAGGTTTACCCGTTTCCCAATCCCATTTACGGTATTGATAATATTCTCTAAGAAGATAATCCATATTAGGTACGCTTCCTGATGTACTGCCTTCATTTAAGGATTTCAAACAGATTTTTGGTAATCTGTCTTCTTCTCTGGTTAAACCAAGTTTATTGCTAATAGCTCTTTTTATATTGATTGATCTATCTCCTATATTAAGTAAAGAATCAGAGTCTACATTCCAACCAGTAATAGCATTTAATATATCGCAAATTTTTGTAACAGTAAATGGCGCAAATTTGCAAAGAGTCAAGGCATCAAAAAGATCTCTAAAACTCTGAAATTTAGCAGCATTTTCAGCTTTTCCTATTGAAGATAAACGATCACCCGGCATAATCTTAAATTCTGGAACTGCACCACCTAAGTCTACATTATAGTAATCTCCTTTTAGATGACATGCACCTCGTGGGTTTGTAGCATAGGATATTGCTAATCCGTGAAATGCCCTCCCATCATGAAGCGGCATTTCTAGACCCTTTATTTGGGCTGCTTCATCTACATCACGTCCTAATTTTAGAGCCATTGCTTTTGTTCCTTGGGAAAGTAAATTTCCAATACCTTCTTGATTAACAATCATATCAACTAATTTAACGATCGTTTCCCCATCGCCCCATTTTAATTCCATATTAGCCTCTTCTTTAGAGAGTGCTCCAATATCATAAAGATACATGGCGTATGCAATGGATACTCCAGTTGATATTGTATCAAGACCATGCAAATTACATAGATGATTTGCTGTGATAATGGAATCAAAATCAAAATTCATGCATAAAGACCCAAAAGCACCTACCGTCTCATATTCAGGTCCATCAATAATTTTAAAATCATTATTAAAATCTTTAATTACACGACCGCATCCAATGGGACATCCCAAACAAGCACTATTTTCTACTATATAATTCTGTCTTAATGCGTGACCAGTAAGTTTTTGTACCGGAAATACGTTTTTCTGATAATATTTAGCAGGAACATCTCCTAAAGTCATGCCCATATCCATGTATAATAGAGTACCATATTCACGATAAGCTAATGAAAGAAAATTACCATCGATCACAGTTGCCATTTCTTTGGCTAATACTTTTACTTTCTCACCGTCAGCTAACGCTGCCTTCAGATTACCGGCTACAGCCACTGCTTTTAAGTTTTTTGAACCCATCAATGCCCCAAATCCACATCGTCCTGCTGCCCTCCCATTGTCGTTTATTATTCCTGCATATCTTATCTTTCTTTCCCCTGCCAACCCAATGCTGGCTACACTTATAACTTTTTGTTCTAACTCATCTTTAATTAACTTCTGCGTTTCATAACAATTTTTACCCCAAAGATGTGAAGCGTTTTTTATTTCTGCAACTCCATTATTTATATATAAATAAATTGGACGATCTGCCTTGCCTATGATGAAAATTCCATCATATCCACAACCTTTCAACAGAAATGGGAAAATTCCACCACTGGATGCTTCGCCCCAGTAACCTGTCAACGGTGAAATACCGCTAACCGTATATCGACTAACCATTGGAATTGATGTGCCTGTGAAAGGACCAGTAGAGAAAACTAATGGATTATTTGGACCTAATGGGTCTATACCATCTTCTATGTGGTTATAAATCAATTTCGCAGCTAAAGCTGATCCACCAATAAAATTCTTTAGATCATCCTCGGAAAGAGGAATCTCTTGAGTTTTTAAATTATTTAGATTAACTTCAAGGAATTTACCATGATAACCTTTCAATATTTTAACCTCCTTTAAAAATCTATATCTTTACCCTCAAAAGTATATCGAAATATTTTTTTACATTGATCGATTGTAATTGGGCGAGGGCTGAAGATTGAATCAATATCCTCATATGTAAAAAGCGCAAGTTTTTCCATATTCTTTTCTAAATTCTCTTCGGATATGTCTAAATCTTTTAAATTCAACGGAACATCTAATTCTTCGAATAACGTTCTTACTTTAACCATGAGCCCGTTAAAACGCTCTTTCTTGGTTTTACCTTCTATTTTTAGGGTATCGCAAATTTCTAGGTATTTATCCGAAACTTTTTGATAGAATTGAAAAACAGATGGAATAAAAATCCCAACGGCAAGACCGTGATGGATGTGAAATAGTGATCCCAAGGAGTGCCCAAAACTATGAGTCAATGCAGCGCCACTCGTTTGAATTCCTATACCTGCCAAACTTGAAGCAACAAGCATTCGAAATCTGGCTTCCCTATCCTTACCATTATGATATGCTCGTGGTAAAAATTTAAAAACCATCTTGATAGCCGAAAGGCATATTGCATCAGAAATTTCACTAGCTGACGGAGACATCATGGCATCCATTGCATGAGAAAGAACATCTAAGCCTGTTCCAACTGTAAGCTTAGGTGGCATGGTCATTGTAAATTCAGGGACTAATATTGCAAAATCAGGTAAAAGATCAGCATTTCCTATTGGTATTTTTCGATTGTCTTCTGTATCATGAAATACAGCCATACTGGTGCATTCTGAGCCTGTACCGCTTGTAGTGGGAATGGCTGCGAATAATGCTTTTTTTCTTAATCCCAAAGATTCAAAAGGTCCAAGTAACCTTAAGTCCGTTATATCAGGTCGTTCGTAATATATCCAAGCTCCTTTAGCTCCATCGATTATCGATCCACCACCCAAAGCGACTATAAGATCGGGATTAAATTGGTTCATAATTTCACTAGCTTCTTTAACATTACTCAAGGGCGCTTCTGGTAGAGCATTACTCCAAACTTGAGTTTCAAAACCACTATTTTCAAGAGCCTTGATTACCCTAAAGGAAAAACGCTTTGCAAAATCATCGGTGATAATAAATGCTCGTTTCTTTGAACATTTAGCTCCGATAAAATCAATAGGAGAAGAGCCGATACCCTTTCCTTTAGGAAGAGCATTAGGTCCCATAAAGATCTTTGGTGTATTAAAACTCGAACTTAAACCCCTCACAGCACTGGAAGCAGCTAATGGTAAAATTGCTTTCAATGCTGGATTATTGAACCAATATTTCATGATTTTAACTAAATTTTTTTATTGAATTTGTTTGAAATTAATTTATAATTAAAGGTTAAAAAAGATTTAGAAATAATCAGTACTAATTTTTTAAAAATCAAAAAATCTTAATTTATAGATACCTTTTTTTTTAGCAAAATGATAGAAAAAAATATTGAAAGGGATATATTAGCTCGAATGCGCACATTGTTAGCCTTGGAAAGAAATTATTTAGCAGAGGAAAGAACCCATCTTGCTGAATTTAGGACGGGATTATCAATTTCTTTAATTGTAGTACCAATATCTCTGTTTTTTATCACACTTGAAATTAATATATTATTATATCTCATATTTTGTGTATTTATGGGTACCATTTCTGTTTGGGGTATTTGGATGGTTTTTAGCTCCAATTCTAAATTAATAAAAATAAAGAAAAGAATAAAAATAGAAAAATATCGTGAAAAGCAGATCTTCAATTCATCTGAAGTAATTCGAGAAATCTTTGATGATTGTATTGTATTTGAGGATGATCATTAGAATTAATTATAAGTTGATTGTTTGCTTCTCTTAAATCGTTAAATTAAAAGTAGAAAAAGGTCGAATAAAATGAGTAAAAATTATTCAGAAGAAGAATTATCTCAACTTCCATTTAAAGATAAAAGTTTAGAGTTAGAAGAGCGAGTTAAAGATTTATTAAGCAGATTAACTCTTGAGGAAAAATTTAAGTTATGTTCGGGAAGATTAATGTGGCATACTAAACCTGTTAAAAGGTTAGGTGTAAGATCATTTACGATGTATGATGGACCTCATGGGGTTCGACCTGACACGACGGGTAATACAAAGAGCACTTATTTTCCTTCTGCTATTTGTAGGGCTGCTTCATGGGATCCTAAACTATCTTACGAGTTTGGAAAGGCTATAGCCGAAGAAGTTCGTGAAGTTGGAGCTCACATGCTACTTGCTCCTGGAATTAATATTCAAAGAACTCCAATGAATGGAAGGACTTTTGAATATCAGACAGAGGACCCACATTTAAATAAAGTTCTTGCTGTTGCTACAGTAAAAGGAATTCAAAGCCAGAAAATCGCTGCTTGTGTGAAACATTTTGTATGTAATAATCAAGAAACAAATAGATTTACTGTTAGTTCAGAAGTGAGTGAACGGGCGCTCCAAGAAATATATTTACCCGCCTTTAAAGCGACCGTTCAAGAGGCTGATGCTTGGTCCTTCATGACATGTTATAATAAAGTAAATGGGATCTATGGATCAGAGAATTATAATCTATTGAGAGAAAGATTGATGGAAAATTGGGGTTTCAGAGGATTTACCGTTTCAGATTGGCTTGCCACAAATTACACAAGTACAGAAGGATGTGTTAATGCAGGATTGTCTCTTGAGATGCCCACATCAAAAAAGTATAATAAAAAAAATCTGAGAAACGCCTTTCAAGAAGGAAAATTTTCCGAAGATACCCTCAATGACAACGTTAAAAGATTGCTAAGAGTCATGTTTTTAGTTGGATTATTTGACGATAAAAGCACACTCCCTAGTGGATATAGAAACACGCTTGAACATCAATCAATAGCTCGCAAGATAGCTGAAAATGGAATAGTACTACTGAAAAATAATAACGCTTTATTACCGTTGAATATTGATGAACTGAAAAATATTGCTATTGTTGGTCCAAATGCAAACTTTAAATTAAGAGGAGATGTAAAACCAGGGGAAAGTGAAATATTATCTGGTGGAGGTAGCTCAGTTAATTATCCGCCATACGAGATTACACCTCTCGAGGGTATAATGCAAAAATGTAAGGATAGAGTAGAAATAATAGAAACTCCCTCAAAGGCAGATGTAACAATTTTATTCGCTGGACTCAATCATGAACATGGTATGGATGCTGAAGGCGAAGACAGGAACAGTTTTGAACTGCCTTTAGAACAAATCGAATTGATTAAGAGAACCATTAGACAAAACCCTAATACCATTGTGGTTCTCATAAATGGGAGCCCTATACCAATGAATGATTGGATTGATGGCGTTCCAGCGGTTATTGAAGCATGGTACGGA
>JAGXNR010000066.1 GCA_019894875.1 Promethearchaeota archaeon
CCTTATGATAAATGGGTAGGTCCAGAATTATTAGATGCTGGGACGGGATACCAAATTTATAAATCAATTTGGAGCGCAATTAATTCCAATAATATGTACGAGCTTAAATCCGTTTTAGAGAGATCTTTTCATCAAGAATGGGGCTTGTTCAAAAATATAGCTTTAATAAATTTCTTAGGAAATCATGATTGTACGAGGATTCGTTCTATTTTAAAAGATGATAGATACATAATTCCTGCCTTTTTATTCCTTCTTACTACTAATGGTATTCCTAAAATTTATTATGGTGATGAAATTGGTATTAAGGGAGTTAAAACAGAGCAATCTGATGATGATGTAAGGGGACCGATGCCTAAATCTTTTGATGAATGGCCTTCAATAAGTAGTGAAATATTTAGAAATGTTCAAAATTTCATACAGATAAGAAAAAATAATCATGCATTAACCCACGGAGATCTTACTCCTGTATTTGCTGATAATAACGTCTTAGCATTTATCAGGCGTTCTACAAAACAAACAATTTTAATAATAATAAATGCTAGCTTTGAACAGATTGAGAAGACAATTCCATTGTGGAATCAAAATTTAGATGGTTTTCGATTTGTAGAGTTATTAGAACAAGGAGGAGATAAAGAATATTTTGTTAGAAACAATCAACTACACATTTCTGAGTTTTATCCTTGTTGGGGTAGAATATTGCTATTACAATAATTTTAGATTTTTATTAGAAATATGATTTAATAACAAGATTCTCAAAGGAGTTACTAAAAGTAAAAATTTTTCATTGAAATGAAGTTATATTAATCAAGCTATAACATTAGAGGAATTTTAAATGGGGAAAAAAGTTCGATTTGGAGTATTTACAAGTCAGATTCTTCCTTGGGAAAAGGAAGTTGAACGATGGAAGTTAATTGAAAGTTTAGGATTTGATAGTATTTGGCTTGGTGATCACTTTACTGATCCCGTAAATCATACTGGACATTGGTTTGAATCTTGGACACTTTTAGCATCTCTTGCTGTTGTCACTGAAAAGGTTAGGCTTGGAGCCTTAGTAACTTCGATGCCATTGCGAAGACCTGCTGTTTTAGCAAGACAAGCTCTTACTGTTGACCATATATCTAATGGTAGATTAGAAATAGGACTAGGTACCGGTGGTAGAGGAGATCCTGTTCATCGTATGCTCAAGATTGAAGATTGGCAAAGTTCAGAACGAGTTGATCGCTTTAAAGATCAAGTAGAAATAATTGATAAGCTCTTACGTCAGGATGTATCAAGTTATGACGGAAAATATTATCAATTAGATAATGCAGCAATGAATCCACCAACAATTCAGAAACCTCGACCACCAATTGTCATTGCTGCAATGGGAAATTCAATGCTAAAAATTGCTGCAAAGTATGCGGATACTTGGAATTCTTTTGGATCAGAAGACTGGCGTGCTCCTGCGGAAAAGATTTTTGAAAACACTAAAAAACGCCTTGAATTAATAGATAAATACTGCATAGACCTAAATAGAAATCCAGATACACTACGCCGTTCTTTAATGTTTTATACCCGTCATGGTCGTAGAATTCTTGATTCCGAAGAGAACTTTAGATTTGAAATAAATAAATATAAAGAAATTGGGATTGATGAATTTATCATATATTTTCCCTTCTTTGAATCTAGAAACGTCCAAAATCTAAAAAAAATAGCTGAAAATGTAATACCTGATTTAAGATAAGATGTATAATAATTACAAGAGGATTATTAATGTTTCATAATTTACCAGACAGTATCACTAGAAGAATGAAATTTCTTGAAGATCTTGATTCAAAGGATAGAAATGATGGAACTCCACGTTTAGAAAGGTTACGTCAAATTCCCCCTGAAACAGGAAAGTTTCTTTCAATCCTAGTGGCATCTGCGCCTAAAGGGAGATTTATTGAAATTGGAACAAGTGCGGGTTACTCCACTTTATGGCTAGCTCTCGCGTGCAAATTATTAGGAACAACAGTAACTACCTTTGAAATTTTAAAAGAAAAAGTAACAATAGCAAAAGAAACTTTCAAAGAAACTAATATGGGAGAGATTATTGAGTTGATTGAAGGCGACGCACGAAATTATATAAAAAAATTTGATAACATTGCCTTTTGTTTTTTAGATGCGGAGAAAGAAGTTTATGAAGATTGTTATGATCTTGTCATTCCAAACATGGTCCACGGAGGATTTTTAGTAGCTGACAATGCGATTAATCATTATGAAACCCTAAAACCAATGTTGGATAAGGCTTTAAATGATGATAGAGTAGATGCTCTTATAGTTCCTATAGGGAAAGGAGTATTATTATGTAGGAAATTATAATGCTTCTTTTTATTACAAAATTTAATTAATATCAAATATTTTCTTTCAAAAACAGAATAATACCGCTTAAGGTAATATATTTGGTATATACAGAATCAGAAAATTTTTCTCCAGAAATGAAAGCTCATTTTCAAGGAGTTGTTAAATTCTTAGAAAGAAGAATTATTCGCTCAGATGTAAAGGAAAATTTTATTCGAAACAATTTAACAATGATCCAAAATCTTGAAGCTTATATAAAAGAAACCGGAAGGGATAATATAAAACGGAATTTAAATATTGACCCATATGAGGCTTATATAAAACAAGATCCAAAATTTATGAGAGAATATAGTTATTTTATTATAAAAACAACTAAACTACCCTTCCCAGATGATGTGCACACAGAAATTATACATATCGGTAAGGTTCCGGCAAGATGGATTATAGTTCCAGAAGCAAAAGATAATCATAAGCATGTGTTACTGCATCTACACGGAGGAGGTTATGTAGGGGGAAGTATAAAGATGCCAGGAAATGTGCTCCTTCCATATAGAGTGGCGAATGCTTCAAAAATCCCCGTTCTAATGTTAAATTATGGATTAGCGCCAAAAAGACCGTACCCTATTGGACTAAACGATTCGGTTAATGCCTATAAATGGCTTATATCAGAAGGTTATAAACCAGAAAATATAATTATTTGGGGAGGATCCGCAGGAGGGGGATTAACAATGGCAACTCTCCTGAAATTAAGAGAATTAGGTATAACATTACCTAGGGCTGCAATAGGTCTTTCACCTTGGGTAGATTTGGCGTTTGAAGGAGAATCATATAATACGAGAAAAAAGAAGGATGTAGCACTTACAAAAGAAGGGCTTGCACAAGGTGTAGAAATGTATATTGGTGCTTCTGGTACGGATCCTCATGATCCTTATGTATCCCCTTTCTATGCTGATTTACAAGACTTACCACCATTGTTAATCGAAGTAGGAGACTGGGAAGTCTTTTTATCTGAAGATACACAGTTTGCACAACGTGCTAAGGAAGCAGGTGTAGATGTTACATTGAATGTGTATCCCGAGATGCCTCATGTCCATCAAAATTTAGATCTTACCATCCCAGAAGTGCAACAATCAATAGATCGTATAGGGACCTTTATACGAAAACATTTTGAGTTAATTCAATAATTTTTCAAGTGATACTAAGTCTTTTACACAATTTTTCTCTATTTTCTGAGCTTCCTTTAATAACTCAATTTTTCTTTTCTTATCTAGTTCCCTATCTCTAGCTAAGTTAAGGTTTTTAGCGATTTCTTTGTATTTCATTCTTATTTTATTAGATTCCTCTTCAATTTTGCCTGAAAATTTTTTCCCAACCTCAAATAAAAATCTATTAGCCATGTGTCTACTCTCTGCCCACACCGTACCGTTCCATAAATGACCGTGGGAATCTCCAAAATCGTTATTAATCGCATTCATCCATACATCATATGCAGCCAAACCAGTGGTGTATTTCTCCATAGTATAATTTTTCGCAGGACCTTTTGCGACGTTGATTGCATATTGAATAGCTTCTTTAACCGCAGTTTTATCATCCTTAGGAGTGGTTTGGCTTATTTGAAATATAGTAATATGAAACTCTTTTTCGAACTCAACCCAAGTTTTATAAGTAAGGGAAGGAGGATTATTAAATTCAATATTAGCTGGTTTTAATATAAATTTGGTATCATCATAACCAACAATTAACTGGTTATCCATGTTCAATATGATACATGGATTCCCCTCATCAATTGAATTCCTGACAATTCTTTCTACTTCCTGAACATCTTTAGAATCTGATTCTTTATGAAAAAAACCTAAATCAACCATTTTTAACCCAACATTTGCCAATAAATTATAAAAAGGGTCATAATTCCAGCAATACGGTCCACTAGGACAGATCTCATCATGTATATTCATAAGAAATGCATGACCTGATACACCAAACAACCATGAGGAGCTAATATTCAAGTTAAAATAATCTGCGCACCCCTTTAAACATCCGATTAGATTTGTAGCGAAATTTTCATATTTCAAATTCTTGAGAATTTTTTGACCTTTCATAATAATTTCAAATATAATCTTTATTTCTTCTATTATTAATTTTTATTATTTAATAATTCAATGAATAATTCTATGGTTTCTTTGATGAAAAATTAGATTGAATTAGGATCAAGCAATGATACCGCAAAAATTTCCCATACGGGATTACTATCCAGATTGACCTTTAGAATTGCGTTCTTTAAGAGTCGATGATACATTTCCGGGATCCCCTCAACAATATCAACTCGTACTCCGGCTCCTATTAGCTCAATCATTGGGAGACACCATTTTTGTGGTACTTTAGCATACATAGCCTCAATCAATACCAACTTTTGATATAACTCAAGTGAATCTTCACCATACTGATCAATTATTTGGTCAATATCTTTCCAAAAATCATTAAAGATCTTTGGTTCAAATTTATGAGATTTCATCTGTCTTTTTAAAGGTTCTTTATATTTTTCCTCAAACTTTTTATTAATTTCCTCCGCTAGCCCACTGAGAATGGGTTCTGTAGATGATCCAAGAGGCATTTGATAATCAATTAGTAGCACCGTGAAAACATGCTCCCCCGGACTAAACCGGGCTTCTAAGGATCCAGATCTAATTAATGACACACCTTCGGGAAAGTCTAATTCTTTAACAAAATTATTGAGAGCAGATAAAAAGCCAGACATTAATTGATCCTTGTCTGTTTGTCCCAAATCAACAATAGCATATTTATACAATAACAAGCCTGCATCTTTGGCAATAACATAAACCTCTACACGATTCATATTCTTTTCTTTTATAGCAATTTTTTAATTGAACTTAATAACTTTTTACTACATTTTGATGTGGCGAATTATTATAATTAAACACAATTTTATTTCCTATCCTAAAAATAATAAATTACTTCAATATATTCTTATCTTTACCTATTAATAGGGTATTTCTTTTATTTATATTAAGTATCTAAAGAAAAATGAAGGTATGGTTGCTGTTTGTGTAAATATTTTTCTATTTTTTGTAAGTAAAAGATAATTAGGTTGAAGATAGTGTTAAAATCTCTTAATCTTATTAGATCCAAATCTGGATTAAATTTGAAAATTAAAAATATAAATAAAGGGACTTTTTCTTATGAAATATAGATACATTTTGTTTTAATAATCGAATAATCAATTGAGAATTTGCATTAAAACGGTTGGTGTCGAGGACTGTCATGGGAGACAAAGAATTTAAGTACATATTTAAAATCTGCTTGATTGGTAGTGGTGGTGTGGGAAAAACTTGTATGGCTCGGAGGTTGTGCTTTGACAGCTTTAATGCTAAAACTCAACTGACTGTTGGTATTGATTTTTATACTTATGATATACCAGTTGTAGTTAAAAACGAAAATACTTTTGCTCGCCTTTCAATATGGGACTTTGGGGGACAGGAGCAATTTAAAACATTATTTGGATATTACATTTCAGGTGCAAGCGGAATCTTTTTAGTGTTTGACCTATTGCAAATGGAGTCTCTGATAAAATTAGATTGGTGGTATGAGAATTTAATTCAATATAATCTTCAGGATCGTCCTAAACTGCTAGTTGGCACGAAAAATGATTTAACGCAAGGAGATGAAAGCAAGTATAAAATTGATGAATACATCATTAAACAGTTTCTTCAAAACCATAATGAAAAAGATTTCATAAAAACATCTTCAAAAGAAAATAGTAATATCCTCCTAAGTTTTAAAGAAATGACTAAAAAAATAATGGATTATCATCATTTAGATTATGATAGATTCCCTTAGCATTATAACTAATGTATGATTAAAATATTAGATTGGATATTTATGGTTCAGTTCTTTCTATTTCCTTAATAATATCGAAATCTTCATCAAAGCTGATAATTTTATTTATTTTATTTTCTAATGCACTTGCTACATGAATAGCATCTCTAGGTTGAATTTTATAATTAGATATTAAATTCTGTGCTCGATTAATAGTTATTAGTGATACTTTTACAATTCTTAGATTTGGAATAATAAGAAACTTTCTCCCCTTCTCTATAGCTAATTGAATACCTAAAGTTTTTCTTATAATCCAAACAAATTCATCCCAAGTTAAAACAGATGTAAATCCAATTATTTTATTATCAATAATTTTTTCTAAAAAGCTTTTAGATTTGTTAGCTTCTTGATTTGCATTGATATCGTATAAAATTGGGTTGAGAAATATATTTGTGTCAACGTAGACTTTTTCCATAATTTAATCCTTTATATATTGTTCATAGTATAATTTTTTAAAATCTACTTTCTCTGTTAATTTTGCAGGAGTTTCTAAAAAATCCTTTAAAAATTCTTTCTTATTTGAAGGAAGGCTTATTCTGATTTCATTTTCAATAATTTCTATAAAAACTTCACTGCCCGGTTTAATATTAAGAGCATCTCGTACATCTTTAGGTATGACAACTTGACCTTTTGGACCCACTTTTCTTTTTATTATCATTCTTATCAATTCATAATAGTATTACTATCAATTTATACTTTTTCATACAGATAATTCCAACTCTTTTACATTTTCTACTGAAAAATAACAGAAAAAAAAATTCTTTATTTCTTTATTCTATTAATTAAATAATAGCAAATAGCTTTCATACTCATCAATTAATGGGTTTTAACAGGGGATCTGGTCGTATCCAACCTTAGTATTTAATTTAGAGGAATTTTATAATATTAATAGAAATTGTTTATCTTTTAATATAAATATTAAAAATTTATACTCCTCTTTTCTTTTTATAATAGAAAATCTTACTTCGATAAATTCAATCTATTATCTTAACTCTGTAGAATATTGAGTGATGGTCTGCACTAATATTTTTAAAATATCTTCAGTTTCTGGTTTATAATCTTTAAATTTAATTCCCTTAGGTACTGAAACACTGATCTTAAAGTGGAGTTTTTGTTTCTTTGTTTTAAATTGATTTTTGAATGTACATGTATATTTCACGATATTCTTCTTCCTTGATATTTGAGATGAATTAATTATAGGGATTTGGTATCCGAAACATGTTTTAATTTTATAAGAATCTACGTTATTCAGACGTGCTCCTGTAAAATTCATTCCTCGAAATGAATTAAACCAAATTTCTCTAGAGCCTTCATAGTTGCGATAACTACTATCACTAAATGATCTAGGCGGATTACCTCCTAAACCTCCTCCCATTCCTGCTGGAAGTGCCCTTTTACTTGATGGTGGTGTAAATCCATAATCAATTGCAACCTGTGATTCCATCCTTACTTCTCCCACTGAACCGTAAACTATTTTACTATATCCTAAAGTTTCGGGAATTTTCAGAATACCATGCACAACTATTCTATAATTTGTTAAATAGATTCGTCCATCAACAGAATTATCAGGTATTGATATTTCTCCGTTAAAGTCTTTTAGAATACTCTCTCCTTCAAAAAGACTGAGTTTTTGGAAGATGTTTCGTTCTATTTCATAAATTTGTTGTTCTGGAAAAAATTCTTTTATGAGAACATGAATTCTCGGGTAGTAAAAGCACATAAAGTATTCTGGATCATTAAGATATAATCCTTCAATTATATCATCAAAATCTGAAAGAATTATTGTATTGTTTTTTACGTTTTTCTCTAAGAATTCTCTAAGAATTTCGGGATCATTTTCCTCTATTAATGAGGTTAATTCACTTTTACTATTAGGTTCAATTTGATTCATACTGGAGATTTTTTCTTTAATTTTCTATTCAATCTAGGGTAATTAGAATATAAAAAAGTTACTATGAACATTAATCTATATTTGGTTCTAGGTATCAACTTGAAATCAAATGGTTCGGAAGATTCATCAGTCGTGGCTATATTTTTTATCAAGTTAGGGTTTTTTTACCAAGGTTTATTGATACAATTATAATCAGAGTAGTTTTTTAAAAAACGAATTTATGTATTGTTAATTCTTAAAAATAAATATTAAAAATTTATACTCTTCTTCTCTTTTTATATTAAGTATATTTATTATATTCTAGTTATATAAAAATATTCAAGAGCAAGCTAATTGGTTAGACCTCAAACAGAAAAGAATATTTGCCTTCGTTGTAAAGGAGGTCGACTCCTTTGCGGAAAAAAGACATGTCCTATTTTATTAAAGAAATCTGTTTTAAAATCAATGGTTCCTTTCAAGTTTGATACAATACAGAGAAATGTAGAGATCTTTGGGGCGAGTCCTCCGGGATTTTTTGTAGGACACTTTAGTTATCCTAATGTATATCTAGGACCTTTAGTACCTTATCAGGAATTTGAAACAGGGCTTAATATTTCTGATTATCATATTCTTGATGCTCCAGAGTTATGGTTCGGGAAGAAGATGATAGATATTATACGTTATAGAAGCAGTTTAGTAAGAAGCAACTTCAAAACAAATGTATTCGTTGGTCGTCAAAATCGAAAAAGTACTCCCTCAATAAAAATCCAAAGGCTTCTAGAAACTTCTCAAGAGTTAGCAATGGCAGCACAACCCGTGGATACAGAAACCAAATTATCAAAAATGAATTTACACATGATGATGGATAATCATTCTTTACCCATGGGACCCTCTGGTATGACAGAGAAAATCACCATAACAGAAAATACTAAAGTACTCCCTCAGGTAGATTACTGTGTATCAGATATTGACCTAAAGGCATCTGAAGCAGTGTCAGAACACCTCTATTTTAAAGGAAATGTGCCTGAATCTACAATAAAAAGGATTTTTTCAGCAGGATTACTGGGCGAGGAAAAAAGGCGTAGAATTGTACCTACTCGTTGGACGATAACTGCTGTTGATGATATAATTTCAAAAGGCTTGATTAAAGAAATAAAAAAATTTCCAGAAATAGATGATTATCAGATTTTTGAAGCCACTTACCTTGACAATCATTTCAAGATTCTGCTATTTCCAGGGAAGTTTATGTACGAAATGAATGAAGTATGGGCACCAAATACGCTATGGAATGTTTCCCTTGATGGGAATACCCGAAATTTAAGACCGCAAATAATGACGGACTTTGAATTTTACGGAGGGAGAAAAAACTATGCAAGTAATATAACCGGTGCCTACTATGCGGCAAGAAAATCTGTGTGTGAGTATTTATACAAAATAAAAAAACAGGCAAGAGTTTTGATATTTAGAGAAGTATCTGGGGGCTATGTCGTTCCGTTAGGTGTCTGGGTTATAAGAGAAACTGTAAATAATGCGATGTGGACAAGTACTCCTACCAAATTAGATAATTTTAATGATGCGATAAGCCAGATGGCTGAGGGTTTTATTGTAGAGTTTAAGCATTGGAAAAAGAGCAGCAAGTTAATTAACCATATTAATACTCAAAGAACTTTAGATCGATTTCTATAAAATTATAACCAATTGATTCCCATCAAAATCAGTTTTAAAAAAAAAAAAAAATAAAATTTGAAAATTCTTAATTATAATTCTTTAAATCTCAATTTTTTCCTTAGTTTAAGAAATATAAACGAAATACTAAAAATTGCTATTAAAGAAATTACAGCTATTGGATAACTCGGGATACCACCATCTACTCCTGGAGCAATATATTGGATTGTGATTTGCTTTTGAGTAACTCCATACATATTTTTTACTTCCATTGTAATATCATAGTTTCCACCTGCGACAGAACCCAGATCGTAATCTATAAGACCTGTTACCGGTGCCCAGGAAGTCCAACCTGTTCCATTATAAATACGGTATAAATTATCAGTATCAATCAATCCATCGTTATTATTATCTGCATCAGTGATATTTGCTATTAGTTTGATTTCAGTTGTATTTGTTGTTAATTCTCCACTTTCTGTTGTAAAACTAAAACTCGGTGGTAGTTGAGCTGGTTGTGAATATAACGTTATATTTACCATCCCTACCGGTAATGATAGAGTATTAACTTCCAATCGAGTTAAAATTCCGTCATCTGTGTAATTTAGTTCATAATAGGCTATATTAGATGTATTCCAAAATGCAATAGAGTGTATATTTGGATAGACTTGGTGATTCTCAAATTCATAAAATGCTAATGACAGCTCAAAGAAAACAGATAAATTGTTCAAAATGGGTAATGAAACGAAACCATTACTTTCCACGGGGATTATAAATGGAATATAGGATAGTGACATAAATCCAAATGTTTCATTCCAAGAACCAAAAGCTACATCAGAGTAACCTGTAATTTTCTCTCCTGAGGTTAGATTCACCCCCCATAAATCACCCCAAACAGTAGTAGCATTACCTATCAGCGGCATTATAGTCATATTACCTTTTACTATCTCAAATAGGTATCCCCACCCGGGAGGAGGTCCTTCCACTATTGGTTCATAAACATAGCATTCAGTAGGATATACTGAAGATCCAGGGATGTTTGTTGTATCCACACCATCATAAATCCATTCTTGAGCTGTTGTTCGTGGAATCAGAAAAGAAGTACATACCAATATGCCAAAAACGTATATGAAAATTACTTTTTTTAGATTTTTCATGTTCTTGATACCATTGAATTTCTTTTTTTTTTGCCAAAAATGTATAACAATTTTGTTAATTAACACAATTGTTAAATAAAACTTATCATGAACTAGTATTTAAATATTTCTTGAATTTCAAATACGCTTATATAGTTTAAATCTTATCAAGTTCTCTTAATGAAGTGGTAAAAAATTTATATAGAAAAATAAAAGATTTTTTGCGGAGAATAGCATTATTTATATTGTTTCCTAGGATATTAACCCAGATAACCTATTAATTGTATTTTGTCTATTGTCATACAATAGTATACATATGATAATTTTTTACAGATATCTTTCTTACGACCATAGTTTTAAGTATTTTTTATTATTGTAAGAAAATAATTGAAATTAATTCACTATAAATAGTATTTAATTTTATAAATTGTTATGAGAAGAGGCATTAGATTACTAATAAAATCAATTGTTATTTTTAGTTTCTTTCTTATAATTAGTTTAGTTTTTCTAAATTATTTCCAAATTAAACAGTTATATTTTCCAGATTCTCAGGAATTAATATTAAGTAAAGCTAATGTTCTCATTTCTTTAAGTTTTTTTTTTCTAATTCTAATTTTCATGATAAATATCAGAATTTATCGAAAATTTTTTCTTTTGTTTGTTATCAGTGGTGTTTTAGCATGGAATTTGTTACATTTGCAAAATAATCTTGGTGTTAAATTATTTCCGGGTATTCTTTTAAACTTATTTGATGCCATCTATTTTTTATCAGTAGCAATGGTCGCACCGGGTATTGTCCTTTTCATCGTTCATTATATTAAGAAAATTTCTGTAAAATTTGAAGGAAACTTTATTGGAAAGTATCACTTGCATGAGAGTTTTTTAGGTCTTATTTTACTAGGTATTAGTATTCCGTTTTATATTATACGGTTTGCCATGATACAATATGAAATTTTTTGGTTAGATTATAAACTCTATTTAGCTATTATCATGATTTTCTTGTACTTTTTTATCTTTTTTGGGAGTTTTTTTGCATTCAGAGACTTTCGTGATCTAATCCAACTAAAATTTCTTGAGATTGTAAATAAACCCATTGAAAAGCAGGAATCTACAAATACTGCTTTCAACTCTATTACTAAAGATGATCTTCCCTTCTTTAGAAGCCCAAAATTATATATTTTTCCATTTGGATTGCTACTTACAAGTCTTTCTTTCTTGATGGTAGTTTACGGGAATGATTTCATACCGAAAGAAATTTTAACTCATGAGTTTATAGTAAATTTAGGTTACCTTCTAAGTTTTATCGCAGGTGGATTAATTGGGATTGATTGGCTTAGAATTTTTAAAATATTCTATCCTAGTCATTACAAGGATTTACAGCGAAAATTAAATGAAATATCAAGTTAAGTCCAAAAGTAATGATTCTACAACCATAGGTTTATAAAATCCAATCATTAAATTTTTTAGAATTACAATGTTTTGAATTATTAAAGTAGTTTAAAGTGAGTCAAATGATATGGAAAACACAATTTACTAAATTAACTAAAACTAAATATCCCTTGATAATGGCTGCATTTTGGAGACATGGTATAACTGAATTTGCTGCGTCATTTTCAAATGCAGGGGGTTTTGGAACCATTGCAGCACTTAATTATGATATTAAAGATTTTAAACATGAGCTCCAAAAAATGGAAGAATTAACAGATAAGCCATTTGGAGTGAATTTAACAATTGATCGTCCCCGTGGAAGAATAGATGATAATGCAAAAAAAGAGGAATATTTAAGCTATATCGAGGTTGCAATAAATGCGGGAGTAAAAATATTTACTACCTCTTCCTATCAAGCTCTTTATATAGGTGAAAGAGTTCATGAGGCAGGTTGTTATTGGTTTCCCAAGGTTCCTTTATTGAAACACGCAATTTCTGTAGAGAAAGCAGGAGCAGATGCCATCACCCTAATGGGTATGGAATCATCAGGATATAAGAATCCATATCAACATTCAACCCTAGTTAATTTAACAATGGGAAGAAAAATATTAAAAGTTCCGTTAATCGCTGCAGGTGGGTTAGGAGATGCTCGTGGTTTTCTAGGTGCATTAACTATGGGTGCTGAGGCGATTTGTTTGGGAACAGCAATTTTGGTAACTGAAGAAAGTCCGCTCTCAAAAGAAAAAAAAGAGAGTTGGGTAAATACTGATATTTTTTCAAAAGATTATCATAAACGACTTTATCATCTAAAATTAGGGGGTACTAGTGTTCCCTCTCCCGCTGTAGGGTACAAAAATAAGATAGTTCCTCTAAAAGATCTAATTGAAAACATCATGAGCAATGCTGAGAATATACTGAAATCCTTCGGTTTCTCTAAAGATGAGTTTAATACCATGTCTAACGGAAGTTCAAAATAAATCAAAAAGTAAATGTGATTATTGAAGAAGTTATCCCAATTTTCTCTTTATATGGTTTTAACAGATTAGTTAAAACAAATTTCTTTTTAAATGATTAAAATAATTTAAAATTAATCAAGTAAATCATTGATTCTTATTCTTTACATTTTTGTAAAATTGAGAAAAAATACGATTTACCTACAAAAAAAGGTTTAAATTTAAATGACAAATGGTTATTTTGGTAAAATATTATGGATTGATCTTTCAAAGGGGGATTTTAAGGAAGAGAGTTTGCCTGATCAATACTATCGGTTATATTTAGGTGGTTATGGTTTAGCTACTAAGCTTATTTATGAAAATATGCCGGCAAAAACAGACCCTTTAAGCCCAGAATCAATTTTTGGATTTTTTCCAGGATTGTTAACGGGCACAGCAGCCCCATTAACGGGAAGGTTCATGGTTGCGGGTAAATCACCGTTAACAGGTACATGGGGGGATTCAAATTGTGGGGGTTACTTCGGTCCAGAAGTGAAAAAGTGCGGATATGATGCAATATTAGTTAAAGGAAAATCAGATACACCTAAATATGTGGCAATTATTGAAGGTGAAAAACAATTTTTGGATGCATCAGATTTATGGGGATTAGATGCTGTAGAAACTGAAGATAAGCTAAAAGAAAAGCACGGGAATGTCCAAATTGCTAGCATTGGTCAAGCGGGAGAAAAATTATCCTTAATCTCTGGAATTGTTAATGATAAAGCAAGGATAGCGGGAAGATCCGGTTTTGGAGCGATAATGGGCTCTAAAAATTTAAAAGCGATTGTACTTAAAGGAAATGTAAAAATTCCCATAGTAGATAATAAAACTTTATTAGAGCTTACTAGAACCTATAACGAGGGTATTAACGCTACTAAAGGTGGTATGGTAACCATATTTCGTACATTTGGAACCACTGCGGGGAATGTTTTCTCAGCAACATCTGGAGATACCCCTATTAAAAATTGGGGTGGTACTTCGAAGGATGATTTTCCTCTTGAGAGATTAAACAAGATATCTGGTCCGGAAATTAATAAATATAAACAGAAATCGTATGGATGCTTTTCATGCCCTGTTCAATGTGGTGCCATAATGAAGGTTCCAGAAGCTGATATTGAAGAAACACACAGACCGGAATATGAAACTTGCGCCAGTTTGGGTCATATGATCCTCAATGATGATCTCACCTCAATATTTATATTGAATGATCTTTGCAATCGAGCAGGAATTGACACTATATCTGTTGGCGGAACTATTGCTTTTGCAATTGAGTGCTATGAGAATGGGTTACTTACTAAAGAAGATACTGATGGTCTTGAGTTAACTTGGGGAAATTCTTCAGCCGTTATAGAATTATTGAAAAAAATGATCCAAAGGGAAGGATTTGGTGATATTTTAGCGGATGGTTCCAAAGTAGCTTCAGAGAGATTGGGAAAAGGAAAGGAATATGCAATTCATTCATTAGGTCAGGAATTAGGAATGCATTCTCCTAAATTTTATAAAAGTATGGGAGCAACATATGCGTTCGATCCTACTCCGGGTAGACATACAACAGCTACACTAGATATGCTAGCTGGGGGTTCGATGTTTCGGGATTTTAATCTGCCTAAAAATATTAAAAGCCCAGGTGATGAAAGATCTGAAGCCGAAATGAAAATAGCGGGATTTTGGCAAACAATATGCAGCCTAGGATTATGTGAATTTGCTACTTTTTTCCAACAATATCCTTTAGCGGGTTTAATAAAAGCTTTAACCGGTTGGGAAATGTCTATGGATGAGTTCTTAGAAATAGGTTTACGGATCCAAACACTTAGACAAGCTTTCACAATAAGAGAAGGCGTTGATATTATTAAGAATAAACTCCCAGATCGAACATATGATTCAGATTATCTTGCTGACTATAAAGATTATTGCAGAAAAATGGGTTGGGATCCAGAAAACGCATACCCATTAGAAGAAACATTGAAAGCCCTTAACTTAGAATTTGTTATAAAAGATCTTTATTAAATCACTTTCTTTTTTTTGTTTTTATATTTTTATACTTCATTTTTTTTAAGATGCATTGCTTTAGCAATTTTGCTAAATAAATCAATCTTCCCACTAACTA
>JAGXNR010000067.1 GCA_019894875.1 Promethearchaeota archaeon
GATGTGGAATCCGCAATGAAAGGAAAACCCATTAATTCCTTATATTACAAATTATTAAATGGTGAATGGAAATTTAATTGGGTTAAAAGGCCAGAGGACCGACCTAAAGATATTTATAAGACTGAATACGATGTAAGTAAATGGGATAACATTCCAGTCCCAAGTAATTGGCAAATGCATGGTTATGGTATCCCGATTTATTTGAATATTAGATATCCTAGTAGTATACATAAAGTAGATATACCTAAAATAAGCCATGAATATAATCCTGTTGGATCTTATAGAACCAAATTTACAATTCCTGAAAATTGGGATGGCCGGGAAGTTTTTATTCATTTTGATGGTGTCAAATCCGCCTTCTATATATGGATAAACGGAGAAAAGGTGGGGTATAGCCAAGGTTCAATGACACCAGCGGAATTTAATATTACTAAATATTTAAAAAAAGGTAATAATATTATGGCTATAGAGGTTTATCGATGGTCTGATGGTAGCTATCTTGAAGATCAAGATATGTGGAGATTGAGTGGCATTTATCGAGATGTCTACTTATTTTCGACCCCAAAAGTACATATTAGGGACTTCTTTGCTCTTTGCGTATTTGATGAGAATTATAAGGATGCTTTATTAAAAATTCGGAGCAGGGTGCGAAATTACAGCTCAAGTAATGCTAATAACTTTAAAGTTGAAATATCGTTATTAGATGATGAAAAAAATTACATTGGGTCTGAGATACTAATGTCAGAGACAATCAGTATTGGACTTGAAACAGAAAAACTAGTTGAGAGCAATTGTAAAATTGATAATCCTAAGAAATGGTCAGCAGAGATACCCAACCTTTATGACTTGATTTTAAAGTTAAAGAATTCTAATAATGAAATTATTGAGGTAGAACACTGTAAATTCGGATTTAGGCAAGTTGAGATTAGAGATGACGGAGGATTCTATATTAATGGACAATCTATTAAATTTAAAGGGGTAAATAGGCATGAGCATGATCCTGATCACGGAAGAGCTATCCCATATGATAGAATGCTACAAGATATTAAACTTTTAAAACAAAATAATATTAATGCTGTTCGTACAAGTCATTATCCCGATCATCCTAAGTGGTATGAATTATGTGATCAATTCGGATTGTACATCATTGATGAATGTAATTTAGAATCACACGGATTAAGGGATATTTTACCTGCCAGTGATCCCCAATGGACAGCTGCTTGTGTTGATAGAATGGTGAGTATGGTTGAGAGAGATAAAAACCATCCCTGTATAGTGATGTGGTCGCTTGGGAATGAAGCGGGCATGGGAGATAACTTTACACAAATGAAACAGGCAGCTCTCAAGATAGATTCTTCAAGACCAATTCATTATGAGCAAGATTTTGATAATGAAGTTTCCGATGTTCTTAGTTATATGTACACGGCATCCTTTATTTTGGAAAGAATAGTAAAAAATAGAGAATATGGACTATATAATCAACTTAAGAAATTAGAAGAAGGGAAAGAAAAACCATATATGCTTTGTGAATATGTACATTCAATGGGAAACAGTTTAGGCCATCTTCAAGAATATTGGGACGTTTTTGAAAAATATTCAAATGTTCTGGGTGGATTCGTATGGGATTTCGCAGATCAGGGCCTACGTAGAAGATCTGAAGATGGGAAGGAATTTTGGGGATATGGTGGGGACTTTGGTGATGAACCAAATGATAGAAACTTCTGTATAAATGGTATTGTTTTACCTGACCGAACACCCAATCCCGCGCTACACGAACTTAAGAAAGTGTACCAAAATATTAAAGTAATATCTGACGATTTATTAAAGGGGAAAGTAAGGATTCTTAACAAATATAATTTTGAATCAATTGATTTTGCAGAGATCAGATGGGAACTAACTGCAAACGGTAAAAAGATTCAAGAAGGTAAAGTAGAGAGATTAGATGTAAAACCAAAAGAATTTAGGGACCTTACAATACCATTTACTCAACCCGAACTCTCTCCGAATACAGAATACCATATTAAAATTGTGTTTCTTCTTAGAGAAGATACACTATGGGCTAAAAAAGGGCATATTTTTGCATGGGATCAATTTAAAATCCCTTATGATATTCCTAATGAGCCAGAAATAGATATCAGTAAAATGCATAATATCGAACTTATAGAATCAGAAAAAACCTTTGAGATAAATGGGAAAAATTTTAAAGTGATTATTGGTAAGGAATCAGGAGTAATTGAATCTTATTGCGTTAATAATAAAGAAATTTTATCCAATGCTCTAATCCCTAATTTTTGGCGAGCACCAACGGATAATGATATAAGAGATTTTATGCGAGAGGAATATAATACTTACGATAAGAGTTGGAGAGAAGCAAGCAAAAATCGAGTAACAAGGAAAATTGAATACGAACAGACAAAATCACAAGTTATTCGAATCAATGTAGAATTTACTGTAATTAATTCAGAAGAACCTCTTAAGGTAGAATATCTTATTTATGGGAATAGTGATATTATTATAAGAAATGAATTTACACCTACTAAGCGTATGATTCGCTTTGGGATGCAAACTGCTATTCCCGAAGAATATAATAAAATGACCTGGTATGGAAGAGGGCCTCATGAAACCATGTTTGATAGAAAAACGGGTGCTGCTGTAGGAATTTATTCTGATTTAGTAGAAAATTTAATACACCCGTATGTTAAACCCCAAGAGAATGGAAATAGAACTGATGTAAGATGGGTTACGATGACTAATAAAAATGGAGACGGTTTACTAATATCTGATGTAGGTGGGACCAAGCTGAGTATTAGTGCTTGGCCTTATTCTATGGAAGATCTGGAATCTGCAAAACATAACCATGAATTACCACGTCGTGATTTTATCACATTTAATATTGATTATAAGCAATGTGGTGTAGGGACTTTTTGGTATCATAGGAAATATATGTTGGAAATAGATCAGAAATATAGTTATTCCTTTCTCTTAAGAGGGTATACTAGCGAAATGGAAAAAAAATCTTCAATAATGTAATCTATAGATAGAGAATTTATTATTTTAAACTTTACTTACAATTATAATTAGATACTTTTCAAAGAAACTGGTGTTTGAATGGCGCGACCTTTATGGTTTGTTAAATTATTAAAAAAAACATTCCCAAATGTAAAATTCATTGCTAAATTAACAAATTTACCGATTTTAGGAACTTTGTTTGATCATCTCCTTTTTAAAGGTGATAACATCATTTATCCCCCTCAAGATAAAGTAATCAACATCGATAAACCTTTGGGAGAATATGATGAATTTGTTTTACCCTCTCAGGTATTGGAGTATTTTATTAATAAATCAAAAAATCACTGGGTTATGAATTTCTGTATCTGTCGTTCAAGTATGGGCTGCAAAGATTTTCCCCAGGAGTTAGGTTGCTTGTTTCTTGGTGATGCCGTTCTTGATATAAATCCACAATTAGGAAGGTTAGTAAGTAAAGAAGAAGCCTTGAAACATTTAAATAAATGTAGAGATGCGGGATTAATTCAGATGATAGGTCGAAATAGATTAGACGCACAATGGCTTGGCGTGAGTGAAGGAGAGAAACTACTAAGTATATGCAATTGCGATCCATGTTGTTGTCTCTGGCGTGTATCCTCAATTTTAGCCCCAAAAATCGGGGCGAAAATAAAGAAAATGCCTGGAGTAATGGTTCAAGTATCAGACAAGTGTATTGGATGTGGAACTTGTACTAAAGGGATTTGTTTTGTTGATGCTATAAGATTAATCGATGATAAGGCTATTATAAACATGAATTGCAGGGGTTGTGGTCGTTGTGTTGATGTATGTCCTCAAAAAGCAATTGAGTTAACAATTCAAGATAAAAACTTTATTCAAAAATCTATCAGGGATTTAGATAAGATAATAAATGTTGCTTAATTGAAAATATTTTAAATTATTATTCCCAAGAATTATTTCCCTTTTTTAAATTGTTCACTCTAGTTCTATGTTTTAACGCTGAAACTGCTTGTACAGTTTCTTTGATCGAATGAAACACAGGTATATTTGCGAGTTCTAAAGATTCTATAATTAATGAATATTTCGAAACATAAGGAACAAAGCATACTACTGGCTTATTTTTCGATGTAACAATATTTGCTATTCTTCTACCTATCTGAAATGATATATTAGGGGGATAAGGTAAGAGTAATAAAATGATACATTCAATTCTTTCAATATCTGATAAATATCGCATAATGTCTTCAATATCCTTATCAAGGACAGATCCCGTGAGATCAATTGGGTTATTAAAAGAAGCGATATCTCGAGCAGTAGGATTCAATAGACCTTTTAATTTTCTTTTTTCTTGAGGTGAGAATCGAATAGCATTCAGTCCATATTTCTTTAGCATATCAGAAGCTAATACAGCGTGTCCTCCTGATACAGACACTATCACCACGTTACCATGAGTTACAACATTATTACCAAAGGGATTTCTTCGTTTTGATAAAACATCATATACCTTTAAACTAGTTAATAACTCGCGTTCAGAATGAGGTTGAATCACTAGATTTTGTCTTAGGGCATTATAAATTATTTTATAATTTCCTGCTAAGCTTGCAGTATGTGATTGCGTTGCGATTTTACCTTCTCTTGTTTTACCTCCAAAATATACAATAACAGTATCTTCCGATTCCTTTGCTTTCTTTAAAAAATCTCTTGCTTTTCCTTCCTTAAAACCTTCTAAATAAAAGGCGATATTTGATGTTTCTTGATCTACTTGGCTGAAGTATTCTAGTAACATTACCTCATCCACTACTGCACGATTACCTATTGAAACCGCAGTTGATACCCCTATGTTTCTCTCGTTGAACTTTACAAAGAACTGATCAACAAGCACACCACCACTTTGGCTTATTAGAGCAACAGATCCTTTTGGGGGTCTAGTGATACGTTCTGTAGGTAAAAAGATGGTGTCTACTAATGGTGGAGCATAGACGCCTAGACAGTTTGGGCCAAGTACTGCAATATCATTTTCAAATGCAATTTTCTCAAGATGTTCTTGTCTCTTCTTCCCTTTTCCACCAATTTCAGCGAAACCTCCACCAATTATTACACTTGCAGGAATACCTAACTCACCACACTCTTTTACATATTCTAAGGTATCATCTGGTCCAACGGCAATTACGAGAAGATCTGGGATAATAGGTAACTTGTCCAAACGTTCATATAAATGCATTCCCTCAATCTCTCCCCCATTAGGATATATCCCATATACTTTAACATCCATTTCAAACTCATTTTTTAGTAAAACTATTCTTCCAGGGCTCAAGGGATTTTTTTTGGAAATTCCAACGACAGCCATCGTTTTAGGTCTAAATAATTTCTCTAAGTCCATTCTAAATCAACATTTATAGCAGATAGTTTTAAGATATATTAGTTAAAGAGAATAATATATTTAATATTGCCTTAATTAAGAACTAAAAAACGAGATGAGTTAACGAAAACTGCTAATAGTAAATCGAATTATTCAAAAAGATGGTTTTAAATATTAACTTCTGACGAGGTCCTTGAATATATTGACAAATACGTTAAAATCTTGGTTTAAAAAATTGGGATCAAATGGATTATGCCTTTTTAATGCAAGCATGTAGTAAGGTAGATTGGTTTCTTTTATGGTTACTGGTTTAAACATAAAGTAGTTTCCCGATTTTCTCAAAATAATTTGATCTTCTTGTTTTTCTAACTCCATATCTTCAAATACATCATTGAGAGAGAGAAAATAAGCAATTGTTCCGCTTAACTTATTTTTTGAATCATTATCTTTAAAACAGGAACCCAAAATAATCGAATTTTTATCTACAATAATTAAACCCTCACAATCTAATTTTCTCGTATACTCTTCAATAGTCCTTTGAATTAATTCTGATTTTGGGAATAATTCCAATAACATCATTGACATGGGATTCATTATCGTATAGGGATCGTGAATTGAGGTTTTATAAAATTTAATCATTCTATAATTTGCAGTCTCAACTATTTCTTCTTTTAGTTTTTGAATTTCATTATCTATTTCCTTTTTAACTCTTTTTATTAATTTTGGATCATATTTGTGAAAGAAAATATAAATAGGAGGTTCTATTTTCAATTCTCTAAATTTCTCAATTACATCATACAAATAACTCAAAGATTC
Source organism: Promethearchaeota archaeon (assembly GCA_019894875.1). The sequence continues at coordinate 6,179 of JAGXNR010000067.1, forward strand.
AAGTACACGAGAGGTATCTAATATATCAATAACATATATCGCGATTTCTGCGTCTTCAAAATATTTACTAGGATTTTTTAAATAAGAAATACGGTAACTTTTTTGTCCTCCTAAATCCCATTCACTTATCTCTTTTCCTAAAAACTTAAAATTACTTCTTTGAGCGCCCCTAGTTGGCTCAAGTAAAGCAATCTTAGAATATTCTCTTTGCAAGGCTAATATTATGCTACTTTTTCCTGCAGCATCTAATCCTGTGAATAAAATTTTGTAAATCTTTTCTTTAGACTGTTCTTCTTCCTTATAAAATAACAATGAGTCTTCCAAATGAATTTCACCTTTAAGTTAATATATGAATCTTTCCGCCTAGGAATATACAGATATTCTGTTATTTAAATTTATAGGAAGAAAAATAACTAAGATTTTATCTTGTATTTAGGTATAAAATCAAATATCTTCTCGACTAAATTATCCGCATCACGAAATCTGCTAACATCGTGAAGATCATCACCCTCTTTGTAAAAATTTGATATAAATTGATCGTAAAAAGAATTAAGGCTATACCTCAAGGATTTAGTGGATCTTGTAGCTACTAAAACAGAAGCTATAGGGTATCTTTTATCATGTTGAATAAGTAAAACAGCCCTATCCATCTGGATTTCTCGAACTTCACCCTTCTTTAGAATTTCATCTAATATACTTCCTACGGTCTGGAGGACCGAAGAAAATATATTTTCTTCAATCCTTCCTAATTTTGCCCAATTATATATATAAAGAGCAATTCCCTCATTAGCATCAAGTACTAAGATTCTATATGCTTTAAAGGGTAGAATATAAATAATCTTAGGTTCTTTTAGAATGACGATTATTGTAATAAATGCACCTACACCATTGAGAATAAATCCTATGGAGTTGAATATCTTTATGAATCCACCAAGTGCATACATCAACGCAGTAATGATAGAAAATAAAGTAGTACCAAATAGAAGTATCGTTACTAGGCGTTTCAATTCAAGGGGTGCTTTTCTCCATGTCTGAAAACCCCAAATAAAATAGATAGATACAAAATAAACAAGGAAAATAATTTGAAAAATACGAAGGACACCTTTATTATGAACCCCATAACCGGGAATTACTTCTCTTCCTCCTGGCATAAAAGTGACGATTAATAGTAATAATTCAATTATAATCAAAATTGTAATCTTAATAGTACTAACATTTTCTTTTCAGATTAATTCAATAAAGATGATGATACGTGGGACACCAATAAGTTGTGGGATAATTGCAATTGTCATCAGAAAAGGATCATAAAAAAAGTGAGCAGCAGCATCAATAAACCAAAAGACGGCATAGAGCAACCACATAGCAGAAAATAAAAATAATAGGCGTTTTTTCTGCTTTACTGCATAAATAAAGGTAATTATTCCCCCGATACCAACAATAATTCCAGTAAATGTGGCGGATAAGACCAATATCAGATTGTCAATAGCAATCATATTTTTGAAGTAAATCTAGAATATTTTAGTCCAAAATAAACGAATAGAGCTATCATCAATATTGCATAAATTATCCAATAGAAATAATTAATTGTACCAAGTAACCAAAAAACTCCCAACCAAATTCCCAAAACCACGCTAAATATTATTAAATTTGTCTTAAATTTAATATTACGGTTTTCAAAGCATTTTTTTCTTGTACGGAGACAATCAATAATAACATTAACTTCTTTAATTTTCTTATTTTGTTCATCGTTTTGACGATTCTCATCATCTTTCATTTTTTTCTTTTTTCTTTCATTTAGAGTATAACACCAATTTATTTTTCCTAATTGAAGTTGACCAGTTTTATTTACATCGCAAAGCTCGCATTTCATAATTAAACCACTAATATGTTTTTTTCTCCTTTTTGAAGATGTAAAATTACCACCGGAATAACTTATTATCCCCGTTCCGTAATTTTTTATAGGTTGTGGAACATGAGAGTGGTGTCCAAATATTAAATCCCATTTTTGTTTTTCACTTTCTCCCGGTACTTTTGGTTTCTTATATAAAGATAAAAATTTCTGCATCTTTTGGATTAAAGGGAGTTTTAATAATATTTTAATAGGAGAGAATTGCTCTATCAGCCTATAAATTGTAATCCAGTTCCTTTCTTTATATTCACCTTTCAATATGAGATTTATACTTTTGCGTTGAGTTTTTGATCGTACATAACATTCGTTTTCAAAATGCCAGTGAGGAAATAAAATATTAAATTTTTTGGGTTTGTAATGTTCATCATAACTTTTAAAACGAGAAATTAAATTTTGACTTTTTTTATTAGTCCACATCGTTCCTGTTACAATATTTATACCATCCATATTTTGGGTAGGATCCCATGGAAAGGATGAATGAGATATATCTAAATCTCCAAAGGCATAAAAATTTGGATTACTATTTATAAAATCTCGAGAATTTTTAAATCCCTTATCACCAAAATCTGCGCTGTGGTTATTACTTACAGATAATAACCACTTTGTTCTCTTTTCCTGCTGTGTTGATTCAGGAATCATTTGTTCTAATTGTTTTAAAATTCTGCTGCTATGGTTTTGAGTAGCAATCCCACCGTTTTTAGTTTTATCCGTTAAAATTATCCCCTCTAAATTACCTACTATGAGATCCACACCATCAAAAAATTTTTGAATTCTTTTCTCAAACTTAAGGATATATTCATCCATCTTCATAATATCCCCTATGAAACCGATTGTGTATTTTACCTCTTTCTTTGAATTTGAATTATTAAATTCAAATTCTCTCCAACCATCTTCGTTTAAAATTCCGATATTTGCAATCCTATGTATCTTTCTCTGAACCATACGATAAATAAATAAACTAGCAAATAGACAAAAAAGAATAAGAAATATAAAAAACCAATGGATAGAAACGACAATAAAAGATGTAGACACTACAGGGGTAACAAATAAGAAAAATATTAAGATCATAAAGGGGTAATAAAAATCCATAATTATATGCTTTCCAATCCAATTCATTGTTTCCCAAAAACTATAAGGAATAAATTTTAAGTTACGGGACTCATCTTTTGACATTATTAGACACCTTTCTATTTACTTGAAAATCTTTAAAAGAATTTCGACAGAAATGTAATTCCTCTTTAAATTAATATTAGTTTGGTTTTACTTTTAATATTAATGGATTTCAAGTATTTTCAGTTCAAGGATTTATAATAAAACCATTTTTCTTTAAAAAATTAACGATCTCTAATTGATTTCATTTGAATTAATTTTAAATAGGTTCATCATCAAGTTGCAATCTAAAATATTTATTAGTACAGAAAGAGAAATACAATTAATTCAATTATTTTTTTGATTATAAAAATGAGTGATAAAAAATTAGAGAAGAATGATGGTTATTCTCTTAAGAAAGCTGCTAGCTATGCTACAGGGCAAATTGCTGATCAAGGGGCATATCAAACATTTACATTTCTAGTATTTACGTTCTATTATGCTGTTGTTCAGCTCAACATTTTGCTAATTACACTTGGGTTTATAATATGGGCGTTTTGGAATAGTTTTAATGATCCGATGTTAGGGTATTTATCAGATAGAACACACACTAAATACGGACGTCGTTTACCCTATATTATGATCTCAATAATACCTCTTGGCTTAATCTTGTTTTTTCTATTCACACCACCACTACCTATAGGAGTCGCTTATCAAATTGGTAATTTCATTTATTTCATGGTTATCATAATAGTATTTGAATTCTTCTATACAATGTTCAGTCTTAACTCTACTTCTTTATTTCCAGAAACTTTTATTTCTGAAGAGGAGAGAACTAGTGCTAATAATGTTAGACAGGGATTTCTCATTCTAGGACTAATAGTAGCATTCATATTACCTGGTGTATTTATTAGCGATTATACTCCAGATCCAGGAGATTCTGCCGCTATAAATGCAGCTGTAGGAGAATATCAATTATTCGGGATAATCGCAGCGATAATTATTATCGTCATTGGGGGAATCTTCATAAAATTTACCCCAAGAGAAAAGAAAGAATTCAAAGAAGATTATAAAATAGCCCCAAGCTTTTTCAACTCGATTAAAATGTGTGTGAAAAGTAAATCGTTCATGTGGTATATTCCTGCTGAAATTGCTAATTGGTTTGTATATGGAATCTTACCTACGTTAATTCCTCTTTATGCAAAAGCAGTATTAAATATAGTTGACCCCTTAATGATATCGCTCCTTATGGGTGCGGCTTTCATTTCCTCGGTAATATTTATAACATTCGTATGGAAACCTATAGTTAGAAGGATTGGTAATAGAAAAGCTTGGATGATTTCAATGACATCTTGGATAATAACATTATTTCCGTTAATGTTTCTTGGACCAAATATGGAGATATTGGCAATAACTGTTTTCTTTTTTATTGGTTTAGGGCTATCCGGTTCATTTTATATTATCGATTTAATTGTTAGTGATATAATTGATGAGGATGAAATCAATACAGGAATACGTAGAGAAGCTGGATACTATGGAGTGAATGCCTTTTTCTTACGATTAGCGATCATTATTGTTTTTCTAAGTATTGGTCCAATGTTTATTATTGCTGATTGGGAAGTCTTTACTCTTCCCGCATCTATTGAAGTTCAAATGGGGCTTCGAATCTTGATGTTCGTCTATCCCGCTGTAGCATTAATTATCGCAATCCTTTCAATTTATAAATATCCTTTACATGGAAAAAGATTAGAAGAAGTAAAAGAGAAACTTAAAGACTTGCATGCACAGAAAAAGGCTAAAGTTTAAAATTTTCATCTTTTTTTTATTTTTTTAAGTTGTGTTATTCCTTCACGAATTTTAGATAGAATTTCTTCAATTTCCTCTTTTTTTACAATTAACGGGGGCATAATTATGAGAGTGTCTTTTTTATTACCACAGTAATTGAGAAGAACACCTTGTTTAATTATAGAAAGCATGCTTAGTTGGCAATCCTCTACATTATTAAATTCCAAACCCCACATTAGACCTCTTCCCCTTACTTCTTTGAAAAACTCGGGATTTTCCTCAACAATTTCTTTCAATCCATTCCCAAATATATTACCCATCTCTTTAACATGATCTAAAAATTCTGGATTAGATTGTATTTTTAACATTTCTAATGCCACAGCACATCCAAGATCTGAACCTCCCGTAGTAGAGATATGAATAAAAGCGTCATCTTTGTAAACTGCTTTTTCTATGAATGGTTTATAACTGCAGGTTGATAAAGGATAAATTCCAGAACTCATTCCTTTTCCGCAAACAATAAAATCGGGTACTACTTTTTCTTCCGGATATATTCCGCCATAGATAGCCCAAAACTGCCCAGTTCGCCCAAGTCCAGATTGAACCTCATCGATAATTAACATTACTCCTTTATCATCACAAATTTCTCTAACTTCCGGAAAATAACCTTCAGGTGCAATTAAAACCCCTCCCGTGGCGGGAATCGTTTCCAAAACTACGCACGCAATATCTTCAGTGACTGCTTTCCTCATTGAATCTGCATCCCCAAACGGAATTTGCTTAAATTCAGGGAAATTCCATAAAAAGGGATCTTTGAAATCAGAATCACCAGTTAACAGAGCAAATCCAGTATGACCATGGTATCCACCTAAAACAGAAATACATCCTTTCCTTTTAGTATAAGCTCTTGAAAATTTGATAGCAGTATCTATTGCTTCACCACCGCTAACCCCGAATGTTGTTTTACTAATTTCACCGGGCATTAATTCCGCTAATTTCTCACCTAAAAGAGCACGCTGCTCTGACAATAGCATATGATCACCAAGGTCCAATCCGCCATCAAGAGCATTTTTAAGAGTTTTTATAATTTTAGGATGGCGATGCCCCAAATTGAACACACCACCAGAAGATCGGCAATTATATAATTCTAATGGAGGTTCACCGGGTCTAGAACCTTCTAAAGTTTTCATTTTTACCCCGCTCCGCTCACCTGGAATTACTCCTAAACCAAATCCTTTAAATGTCCTAACTTTTGGGCTATTTACGTACTTAGCATATAATTTTAATAATTTCTTTTGAGGTAAAGTTCCTATGAATTTTTCTTTAGGATTATCCATTATAATTTTAATTAAAACCAGAAGAATATTTTAAAATTATGGAAATAGAGAGAAAAAGTATATAATTTCGCAAAGTAATAAATCAAGCTTTTGGAATTAAAATAACAAAATAGAAAAGAGAAAAGAAATATTAAAAAAATGGTTTAAAATTCATAACCACACTTCTTACAAACTTGCTTCTTTGCATACATGGGTATGTGTCCTACGTATGAGAGCACCTTACTTTTATCTTCAATGGTTTTAATGTCATGACCAACTGCACCGCACATTGGACATGTAATACGCTCTTCGGACGCAAAGCCACCTGCACCTATGTCTGGTGGTTTTAATTCTTCTAATTCAGACTCTACTTCACTGAGGTGAGCAGATGTTGATTCAATAACGTCTTCTTTTTCCGATAAATCTTCAGTTAACTCTTGGATTTTTGTATCTCGTTGTAATAGGGTGTTATTTAATTCACCTAATTGTGAAGTTAATTGAGAAATTTCTTCCTGAGCTGCTGAAGCTTTAGAAGTTAAACTTTCAATTTCAGACTTTAAATTATTAATTTCTTCTTGGCTTGTAGAAGTGGAGTTATTAGCATCATTTAATTGGCTTTTTAAATCAGTTATTTGAGTTTCTAGATCAGTGGCGTTTTGTTTAGCGGTTTCTAATTCTGAAGTTAAATTTGCTATATTTTCCTCAGATGAACTTAATTTTGATTCTTTTAAAGCGATGTTATTTTCAAGATCACTTACTTTTGTTTTGGTTTCTTCTAATTCGTTCTTTATAGAATCATTTTCAGTAGTTAAATTAGTAATAGTTTGATCTTTTTCACGAATTGTAGCTTTATCATCCGCTATTGTTTTTTCAAGAGTATTCTGAGTCTCATCAAGAGTATTTTTTGTATCAGACAGTTCAGTTTCAGTTTTATTAAGTTGTTCTTTTGTTTGAGTTAATTCGGTTTTTGATTCAGATAATTGTTTTTCCAGATCATTAACCTTTGCTCTAAGATCTAATAAGAATCTACCTTCAACGGAAAGTTTTTTATCTGGCTTCGATTCAGCTTTTTCCCAGTCAATACTAATATTATTTCACCTTTAAATAGTTCAAATATTGATAATTTTAAAATTAGTTTATTGAATTAATTTGATTATTAATATATATTGAATTAAGCTTTTAATTTTTTTTGACTTTAGGATATCAATAATATACATGAAGTATTATGATTTAATTATTTTTATGATCATACTATAATATAATGAAATAAATAGTGAAACTCGATAAAATTCATGAAACAGAAAGATAGCATAGAATTCAAAATTGAATATATTTCAACGTCGGGAGTGTTTAAAACACCTTTTACACTAATTATACTTTTACAGTTATTTATTGGGTATGCAATCGCAGTTTTAATTAATATATGGTTTTTCAATGATCTATATTTTCTTATAACAGGAAAGAGTTTCTTGCCGTTTGTCTTGATTGGGCAGTGGTGGGAGTGGTTACTACTTCCATTGAATATTTATGGAAATATCTTTCTATTTGCTTTTTCCATCATTTTCTTTTCAGCAGGTGTTAATAAAGTATTGAATAGATTATGTCCTCCTAAAGAGGGAGTGTTCAGCAAGGGAAGTAAAGAATGGAAATATACTCATCGAAGATTTTGGAATGCTTATTTTCCTATTTGGCTGGCAAGGTCAATTCCTATACCGTGGTCAGATATTTTTGTTTACAGATTATTTGGAGTTCCAATAGGAAAAAATGTTGTTGCCTATGAAGGCTATATAGACCCTGAATTAGTAGAAATAGGGGATTTCACCATGACTTCACTAAATATATGTATCTTCTCACATTTGATATATCCGGAACATATTGTGATCAAAAAGGTAAAGATAGGAAAAGCTTGTGTTGTTGGGCCTCAAACATTGGTGAGTCCCGGTACTATTATGCGAGATGGAGCAGTTCTAGGAGCAAATAGCTATACTTGGGTAGATCAAGAATTAGAGGGGGATCTTATCCATGTTGGAACTCCTGTAAGTATGAATTTTCCAATCCAATCTGTAGAAGAATCCCTAGAAAAAACAGAAAGAATAAAGAATGGGATTTCTGAAAATATGAAAGGAGATGAAAAGATGTAAATGTTCCAACCAGCGAGTTTAAAAGGTGATTCTCCTACACCTATAGATGAAAGAGCACGAAAAAAATATATAGTAATTTATTTCTTAATTATTATACTGAGTGTTATTCCTTGTTCGATATTTGAATATATTTATATTGTATATTTGTGGATAGAAGGATTCTATTTAATATTCTTCTTATTTCTTCCCTTTAATTTCGTTATCTTCATTTATCTCCTTCAGCTAAGTGCAATTTTTTTCTCATTATTGTCATTAATCATCATTAAATTAATATTTCCCCCAAAAGAAGGTAGTTTTTCTCGAGATATTCATGACAAGAATTATCTGTTTTGGAATTTAAGGAATCTTTCAAAAAAATGGGCACTGTTTATTACCGCATCAAATCCCTTTCCTTGGTTAAAGAATCGGTTTACCCTAAGGTTTTTTGGTATAAAAATTGGGAAGAACGCCCTATGCGATACATGCTGGATTTCTTCAGAGTTTGTAGAAATTGGTGATAATGTTATTATAGGAATGGGAAGTACTCTTTTAAGCTTTGGAATTGAGCAGGATAAATTTTTTTTAAAAAAGATTCAAGTAGGTGATAACGTAGTTATTGGAGCTAAATGTGTATTATTACCTGGGACCATTATGAAAAAAGGAGCGAAATTATCTGCTCATTCTTATACAAAATTTTATGATAAGTTAGAAGAAAACTCAATTTATTCAGGTCATCCTGCAAAATTAAAAAAAGCATAATAAAAATATGTTAACAGAAAAAAGCATGAACTCAGATTCAAAGCGTAAAGTTGAAACCAGGAAGAGGTTTGTAATCATCTCTGATACCCATATTAGTCGATCGGGGGGCGCCTTTAACCTTCATACATATAATTTAGGCATAGAACAAATAAATAAAATAAAGGATGTTGATTTATTTTTGCATTTAGGTGATATCACCCAAAACGGTACTTTATTGG
>JAGXNR010000068.1 GCA_019894875.1 Promethearchaeota archaeon
TATGTGTCAAACCTACCGAAATACATTTGGCAGTATCTATGATTGAACCTTGTGCCGTAGCCGTTCATGCTGTGTCAAGAGGTGGAGATATTAAAGGTTTCAAGGTTTTGGTACTAGGTGCTGGCCCTATTGGAAACTTAGTTGGACAAACTGCTAAAGCCTTTGGAGCTAAAGCAGTAATGATTGCTGATTTAAGCGATTTTCGTTTAGGAATAGCAAAAGAAGTAGGGATTGACTTTATTATTAATCCAACAAAACAAGATCTCTCTGAAGAAATTGAAAAAGTATTTGGGCCAGATAAAGCAGATTTAATAATAGAATGCGTTGGTGCCAATGAAACTATTGATGCTGCTATTGAAAACGCAAGAAAAGGATCTGATATTATAATTGTTGGCGTTTTTGGTGATAAGCCTGCTGTTGATCTTGGATTTGTCCAGGATCGTGAACTTAGGTTGATTGGTACTTTAATGTATCAAACTGAGGATTATATTAAATCTATTGAGCTTGTAAACTCAAATAAATTAAGCCTTGAACCATTAATGACTAAGCACTTTCCATTCAAGGATTATGGTAAAGCTTATAAATTTATTGACGATAAAAAAGATAAAGTAATGAAAGTTTTTATTGATGTAACTCAAGAATAGGTGATAAAAATTGAGAAATATAAATTATTATAGCCCAAGTCGTATTCTGTTTGGTTGGGGTCGAGTTTCTGAAGTTGGTGATATCGTTGCTCAATATGGCAAAAGGTGCCTATTAGTAACAGTTGCACCATTTCCCGCCCTAAATCCTGTATTTGAAAATATTAAGAAGTTATGTTCTGATGTAGGAGTTGAGATATTTCATTTTGATGGTGTACAACCTAATCCAACAACGGATAACGTGAATGCCGGAGTAAAGATGGGTAAGAAGAACAAAGTAGATGTAGTTTTAGGGGTTGGAGGAGGTTCAAGCATAGATACTGCCAAATGTATTTCGGTAGGTTTGACACATAAGGGTGAAGCTTGGGATTATCGAGTGATAGATGGAAAACCAATTGAAGATATACTTCTTCCGATAATAGCTGTAACCACCACTGCGGGAACTGGTGCAGAAGTCACTGCTGCTGCTGTAGTATCTAAAACAGATATTCATTTGAAGTATGCTCTTTATGATACCTTGTTATGCCCAAATGAAGCAATAGTAGATCCGGAATTAACTCTAACGTTACCCCCTCATATTACAGCATCTACAGGATGGGATGCATTCTGCCATTCATTTGAAGCCTATACTCATAACGCAGGGTCTTCTGATTATGTAGATATGATTGCTTTAGAGGGTATGAGATTAATAATTAAAAATTTGCCAATTGCTATAAAAGACGGACAACTTAGAGATGCCAGAGAGGCGCTTCATTGGGCAAATACACTTGGAGGTCTTGCTATTCTTAATTCTGGTGTTACATTACCGCATGGAATGGGGATGGCTATTGGTGGAAGTGCCCCACACATCGCGCATGGAGAAGCACTAGCGATTATGTATCCTGCCATCAACCGATGGACATGGAAAAAAGCAATTAAAGAATATGCTACAGTTGCTAGATTATTCAATCCAAATCTGAAAGATGAATCCGATGAGGTCGCAGCAGAAAAAGGATGCGATGAGATAGATAAATTTCTAAAAGAGATTGGAATGTGGATGAGTTTTAAAGATAAAAATTTATCTGAAAGTGCATTAAAAGATATAGCGGAAGACACATTTAAACTCCCTGATTATGAAAATCATGCAATAATAGCAACAGCCGAAGATGTAATGGATCTTCTGAAAAAAAGATATAATGGATGATATTAACAGAAGTTTCTTTATCGTTTTTTATTTTAATTTTATAAAATCGAAAATAATGAAAATGTAAATTGATGAAAAAATGAAGCTAGGAATACATGCTTATGCATATTGTTCACAATGGAGTAATGAAACTCTTGATCTGATTGATAGAGTAAAGAATTTAGGATTAGATTTTATAGAACTACCACTGATGGTTTTAGAAGATTTTGATGTGGTTGCAGTATCAAACAGGTTAAAAAAAGTCGGGTTAAATGTAGTTACATCGACAGTCTTAACTGAGGAAACAGATATAACTAGTGCTAATCCTGAAGTTCGCACTCAAGGTGTAGAGTATTTAAAAAATTGTGCTAAGGTAACATATGATATTGGGGGGACAAGTTTCTGTGGAGTTCTTTATTCCCAGCACGCCAAAAATACAAGAGAACAACCAACAGAGAAGACATGGGAATATTCTGCAGAGTGTTTAAAGAAGGTAGCACAATATGCAAAACCCTTAGGTGTTACAATCGGTCTTGAGCCTGTGAACCGATATGAAACATACCTTATTAACACTTGCCAACAAGCTTTAAAACTAATTGAAATGATTGGAGAAGATAATATGAGGATCCATCTTGATACGTATCATATGAACATTGAAGAAAAGAGTTTTTATGAGGCTACCAAGCTTGCTGGTGATAAACTTATCCATTATCATTTATGTGAAAACGATCGAGGAATTCCAGGTTCTGGGTTGGTTGATTGGGATGGGATTTTTAAAGCACTCTCCGAAATAAACTATAATGGTTATGCTGCATTAGAAAGCTTTGTGGATATGACTGATAATATGAATACTTGGGTATGGCGCCAACTTGCTCCAAGCGGGGATGCTTTAATCAAGGAAGGTGCTGCTTTCATCCGTTCCATGCAAGAAAAATATGAATTGTTGTAAACTCATTTTCAATAGAAGTTAATTAAAAAGAAATAATTAAAAAAAAATAATTAAGATTTAAAGGTGTTTACTCATTTCCTTTTCTTTTTCAAGACTATTAAGCCGATAGAGCCAATAGCAACAATTCCAATTACAATTAAAGGTTCAAATCCCGGAATTCCCGGAGGAGTAGTTGATGCTGGATTTGCAGTTATCGTAACTGAATCAGATACAGTATTCCCATTCAGATCGGAAAATGTAATTTCATATGTCGTAGTACCCAGAACATAATAACCGTAGTAATTAACTGCGGTACCACTTACCCATGGGGTTGCGTAAACGTCAATTGTCCCATTTACTTTTACAATGTAAGTAGCAGCATTCACATCTGTTGCTGTCCATGAAATATATTCTCCGATATCCCCGGGTGAGATAGTGTGAGTTATATCGCTCGGAGCGCTTGTTATAACAGGATCCGTTGTATCAGGAATTTCTATTGTTAGAACTACTGAATCAGTGGTAGTAACACCATACATATTTTCAAAAGTGATTATATATGTATGATCACCCAAAGCTAACCCATCTGTTATATTATAAACAACCGGTACACCACTTGTCCACGCTGTAGCAGTTACAACATTAGTTGCAGTTTCACTATGTGTAATCGTATAAGTAGTAGGATACATATCTGTTGCTGTCCATGAAAAGCTCTCCCCCGTGTAGCTGTCTGGAACAATACGATCGCTTGGAGCGTCTGTTATAACAGGAGCGGGAGCACTATCCCAAAGGTACTCGTAAAGTATATCACTTCCATACGCCATTGAGTAGTATATAAGAGCACCATTAGAACCATACGTACTAGTTATTGTTATAGGTAAGGTATTGTTTTCATATCCCGCTACAGGTACATTCATTTGATACCCATTAGGTAGAGCAGTCATTGTGGTGTTTGCTGCCAATGGATTTACAAATCCCCAATAATTTATTAATCCCGCTTGTGACTCAATGACATATTCAGTCCAATTCATATTGTTAGGAGCAATTTGAACGCCCATTAACCAATACGGAGTTGTTGCCATACCGCCATATAAAGTCTGTTTGGCAAAACTTGAAGTGTTACTAACGACATAATAAGTAGCAGGCCCAATTTCATTTATTGGTGGCCATGTATACCAATACCACCCAAATGAAACGTTGACAGGTGTATATATAATGTTATCAAAGATAAAACTAGAAGCAAGTAGTAAACCACTAGTTTCATCTCCAATGGCTTCAATATCCATAGGCCAACCTGCCTGAATAGGTGGACCGTCGATCCAACCCCAATAAATTGCGGTTAAATTACTCGCGGGATCATGGCCGAAGATGTTAACAAATGCTTCCGGCATACCATCTGCTAAAAAAGTAGCCCAATTAGCATGATGCACAGACCATAAGTATTCATAATTTTCACTTTCTGCCACACCAACATAAGAACCAGGAGCAGCTTTCGCAGGTATCATGAAAGGAAGTAGTAATAGCATTCCCAGTATAGAAATTGTAATTAATTTATTTTTTTTCATTTTGTTTTTACCTTTATGTGGAAATTCATTTTAATAAGATTGAGTTTAGTAGTATTAAACTGCATAATATTTAAATTTAACATTCCAATATATTTTGAGTAAAATTTTTGATTGGTTTAATTGGTTTTAACTGTTACATTTTGAAATTTATAAAAAACATTGGTTAAATTCATCCTTAGGAGACGGAGAAAATACAGTTTGCTCTAATATTAATTTTAAAAAGAAGTAGAATTTTTTTTTTTTATAAATACAATTAGAATACATAAAAATATATTGACCTTATTTGTAATATTTACCGATCTTAGTTTCATAATTCTCATAAGTAAGATGGTTTGGTACTAAAAAGTATTTCAATGGATATATACCGAGGAATCTTTTAATTAAAAATAATCTTCTTCTCATTGATAAATTTTAAATAGTTTAATCTCAAAACTTTATATTAAATCTAAAATTTAGAGAGAATTCCCAAAATGATACCAAAACGAACTAAAAGGATAACAGCTGAATGGTTAAATGATGCTCTTCATCATTCAGGTTACCTTAAAGATATCAATATTAAATCTATTACAAGGGAACCTTGGGGTGCTGGAGAGGGTTTTGTAAGTGATATGGCACGATTAACAATTACTTATGATAAAAATAACTCTGAAGCTCCAGAAACAATGATTGTAAAAATGCCAACTACTTTTAGGACTGCTTTAGCTGTTGCTTTGCAATACAACCTCTATGAAAAGGAGAACAGATTTTATACTGAGATCGCACCAATAAGTCCTATAAGAGTTCCTGGTCTTATCTACCAAGATTATGATATTGAATCTAAAAAATCTATTCTTATTCTTGAAGATTGTTCATGTTATACCCAAGTTGATCAAATTGAAGGATTAAATCAGGAGCAAACCGAACTTGTTATTGACAAAATTGCTGATTTTCATATTAAGTGGTGGGACTCCCCAGGAATTTATTCATATGACTGGATACCTAAACCAAGAGATGAAATTTCAAATATGTTGATTAAAACATATCAAAATGATTGGGATATTTCAATTAAGAATGAAGAGTTTAAACAATTTCTACCGGAAGGTGGTCAAAAAGCGGGAGAGAATATTTATAAAAACTATCCTTGGTTAGTTAATGATATCCCCGATGAAAATATAACACTGGTTCATTTTGATTTTCGAGTAGATAATTTATTTTTTGATATGAATGATAAAGAAAATCCCTTAATAGTGTTTGATTGGGGATCTTTATCTGCTAATGGAGGGATTCTTGATATAGCATACCTCTTAGCTCAAAGCCTTCCAATTGATTTGAGAAGGAAGATAGAACAAGACATGGTAAAACGTTATGTAAAGCGTGTGGAAAAAAGCGGTATTACGACTGTTGATTTTGATTTGATTTGGGAGTTTTATTTGAGATCATTAATGTGTTATGCTTATATCCCTGTTTTAGGTTTTGCTCAATTAGATAGGAGTGACCCTAGAGCAATGAGATTATTTGAAGTAATAACCAAACGTCAATTCACAGCAATACTTGATAACGATGCTACAAACGTATGTCCATCTTAAAAAATTTAAAAGGATACTCACATGGTGGATGTAATAGCCATCGGCGAATTACTTATTGACATGATCGCGGATAGCGACGGCATTTCCTTAGAAGATCAAACTACTTTCAAACGTTTCGCTGGAGGTGCTCCAGCTAATTTTGCGGTTGGAATTAAACGCTTAGGAATATCATCGGGAATGATAACAAAGGTGGGTGATGATTTTTTTGGACGATATTTAATAAAAACTCTTAAAGAGGAGCAAGTAGATATAAGCCAGATAAAAATTACAAAAGAATACAAAACTGCCCTTGCTTTTGTTGGTTTAGATGAAAAAAAGAGTCCCAACTTTTCATTTTATCGCTCTCCCTGTGCAGATATTATGTTGAACGAAAATGAGATTGATGAGGATTATATAAAATCTGCTCAATTATTGATGTGCGGGACTGTATCTATGGCTGATGAACCTGCTCGAAGTGCGATTTTTAAAGCAATCGAATACGCTAAAAAAAATGGTTTACAAGTAGCATGTGATCCTAATCTACGAGACGACTTGTGGCATTTTAATGATCCGCGAGAATATATTTTTAAAGTCTTAAAGGACACAGACATCTTTTTACCCTCGGTGTCAGAAGCAGAATTCATTACTGGAGAAAAAGGGGAAGGCGCGTTTGAAGCGATCTTAGAGTTAGGTCCATCAATCGTAGGAATTACACAGGGAGCAGAAGGATCAACTGTCCTAACTAAAGATGAAATTTTTTTTGCCCCTTCATATAAAGTTGATGTAGTCGACACGACTGGAGCTGGTGATTCTTTTGCCGCAGGATTAATTACTGGATTGTTGACGAATATGGATTTAGAAAAAATACCTTATTTCGCTAATGCTGTTTCATCCTTGAAGATAACTCGAAAAGGTGCTATGAATATTCCTAATCGAATAGAAGTGGAAAATTTTATGAAAAAGAAATTAAGAAAGTGATGATGTTTTACAGTTTAGCAATCAATAACAGTGTAGATTCTACTAATGAAATCTGCACTTCTAAATAAAGAGAAAAAAGAAAAATCTTAGAGATTAGTTCTTTTTTTCTTAACAAGTATTTAATCTAAATTCAACTGAGATTTAATAGAATTAAATATTAATAGCTAATCTTAATAGAATTTTAGTTTTTTTTCTTCATTTGGGAAGAGTTATACCCGATCTCTTTTAATAACAACTACATTTGTACTATCTAAAAATTTTTTAAAAAAGATGAATATCATGAAAAAAAACAAAATAACAACACTGACGATTTTAGTGCTACTAATTATACTTCCTATTCTTGGATTCTTTACAATTGGAGGGGTGGCAGATTCCCCAAGTTACGTTGGAATTTACGAAGAAGATTATTATGAATGGGATATAAACTGTTATTATGAAGCATTGGAATGGGCACAATGGGATGCAGATAATATGAGCGATACTTTAACGTTCCTCTATAGCCACGATATACTTAGTAATTTAACGTTAGTTTATACCCACTGGGCTTGGGGGACACCTCCACAAGCATTTTGGCCACTCACAGTTGATGCAATTCTTCCTGAAACCACTAGTCAATTACTTTTAGCTTCGGGTATCGATGACATGATTAATCATACCCCTATGAATGGCACATTTGGGTCTGATTGGGGTATGGATTCTAACATTAACCCCTATTATGCTGATATTGTCTGCAATACATCAAGTTTTGCAAAACAGAGTTTATATGGTGGTATGGCAACAACTCCCTATTGGATAATGGGCGTTCTTTTTGCTCCTACGAATATAAACTGGCCGGATTTTGTAACAGAGTGTCAAGCGGAAATGGAAACCTATTGGGGATCCGGGGTTGAGAACACCACAATAGCTGCTCAAGCTGATGGGTATTTAATGACTGTACCTATTGGTGGATATATAAGTAATACTCAGGTTATAAAAATAACTGTTACTTACAATTCAGATGGGATTCTTACTTACTGGTCTCTTGAATATGGAAGTGTAATGCTTTTAGATTATGTATTAACTAAGGCCATTAGTGGTACGCTAACTATAACTTCTCCAACTAGTTCAGATACATGGTATGGTGGTGCTTCTAATAATATAACGTGGACCTCAACCGGTGAAATATCAGATGTGAAACTTGACCTTTATTTAAGTGATGTCTTTGTTATGGAAATCAACTCCAGCACACCTAATGATGGTCATTTCGTATGGGTAACTCCTGATACTCTTGCTGATTCTACTGAATATCAGATAAAGATAACAAATGTAGCTGAACCAACCACCTATGGCTTTAGCGAGTATTTTGAGATTTACACGGAGGTAGATCATATTACTATAGTCACTCCGGATAGCTCTACAGCCTGGGAAATAAATACTACTAATACTATAACTTGGAAATCACCCATAGGATTTGTTACAAAGGTGATAATTGAACTATACTTAAATGATACTTTAAAAATGATACTTGATGATAATACAAATGATGCTGATGGTGAATTTGAGTGGACTGTTCCTAGCAATTTTAATGCTTCTTCTCTCTATCAGATAAAAATAATAGACAAGCAAAATACAAGTGAGTATGATTTTAGTGATTATTTTGAAATTTACCAACCCTCAATTAACGTAACTTCTCCGGATAGTTCTAGCAGTTGGGCAATAGGATCAGGTAAGGGTATTACTTGGACTACAAGAGGTACTGTGATTGATAATGTCAAAATTGATCTTTATTTAAATAGCGATAAGATATTAACCCTCACCAGCAATACTACTAACATTGGTATTTATTTATGGACAGTTCCTAAAACTCTTACTAATTCTACTCAATACCAGGTAAAAATCACAGATGTGGCTAATTCAAGTTATTATGATTATAGTGATAATTTCGAGATTTTCACTCCTACAATTACAGTTACGTATCCAATTAGCACTACTTCTTGGGAAGCAGGAACATCCTCTAACAGTATAACTTGGACCTCAAACGGCGCGAGTTCATCTATACAAATTGAACTTTATTTAAGTGGTGTTTTCGTAGTGTATGTTGCCGGAGTTACATTAAACGATGGTGAATTTGAATGGCAAATTCCAAGCAATCTTACGGCCTCTTCTGAATACCAGGTAAAAATCTTAGATTATAATGATCCAGATACCTTTGTTCTTAGTGATAATTTCGAGATTACTGCTGCCACTTTACCTGGGGGTGGAGGAGCAGCTCCAACTGACCCAGTAATTATTTCTCTAATAGTAATAGGTGTTGTTGCGGGGGCAGGCGTTGCTGCTGCGGGAGGTTACATTTTCCTCAAAAAGAAGAGAATCGCAGGCGGACCTTCCTCTATCGAGTAAAAATTAAAAAGACGAATAAAATCTACAATTTTTTTTTCTTTATCTTTTTTTCAATAATAAATATAGGAGATATTTTTTTTATCCAAATAGTGTTTCTCCGGGAGTTTTACGGTGTTATAGTTTTTAGTTTCTATATCAAATGGGGAAAGTTATACCCGAACTCTTTTTATACTACTTACTTTTTTGTTAATCATAGTTCTTTAACGAGTTTACCAAAATGACAAAATCCAATTTTTCAACACAGATGATTTTTGGTGTAATTTTTATCCTTGAGCATTGATGTAAGTAATTCCTGTCTCCTTTCCAGTACCTTGATATTGCCTAATAAAAATATAAATTCTAATAGAAAATAATTGAAATAGCAATATTCAATTAATATTTTAATTTTTATTTCTAATACTAATTGTGAAAAATTTGAGTCAGAAATTACTGGATTTTACGTATGGTTTATTCAGATAATGATTGGAAAGATATATTTCCCCATATTCCTCCAGGATACGATGAAACTAAGTTTAATATAGTATTTGATCACCACTCGCATACCATGTTCAGTGATGGTGCACTTACGATAAAACAAAATGTTGAATGGCATATTGCGATGGGGTATAACGCGATAACCATAACCGATCATAACAACATGCGTCATTTAAAAGAAATTGATAGCGTTCGAGACGAATATGCTGAAAGAGAATTCTTAATTTTAAGTGGGATTGAATGGACTACCAATAAAATTCATTTAAATTTACTCGGTCTATCAAAATGGGACTATAAGATTTCTTACAAAACTACTGAAGATCAAATTATTGAAACAATTAATAATGCTCATGATCTAGGTGCTATTGTAGTCTGTGATCATATCCCATGGAGCATCTATGAATTTCATATGAAAGAGCACCCAACTCGTGAATCTTTATTAGAATGGGGGATAGATTATATTGAGATTATTAATGATGATTCAAAGCCTGAAAATGTGTATGATCATGAGTCTTACGATTTTTGTATTAAACATAATAATAAGATAGGTATGATTACTGGTACAGATATGCACACTCCAGATGGATTAGCAAGCGGTGGTGTTCACGGGTGGACCTTGCTGAATCTTAAAGAATTTACTGAAGATGCTTTAATGAAAGAATTAAAAAAGAAACAAACAAATATTATTTATTCCAAAACTCCTTATTTGGATCCGGGGGTTCATAAAAAAAAAAAAAAAAATTAAAATTTATAGCTTCGATTTTGAATATTTTCATATATCTCCTGCGTCAAGGGGCTAAATTCTGACTCATTTGGTAAAATAACATACATCTGATCATCAATTTTCTCAATATTGAAGCCTTCTTTTTTTAATTTCACCTTTTTGAGTTTAAATGTCGCGGTAGTTTTCAATTCCGGTTTGAACCTGAGAAAAATTGGAAAACCATATGGAGGTAGGTTCTTTATTAAAAGATCAGTTAGTTCTTTTAAATTAAAATCCTCAACTGAAGTTTTCGGTACAATTGCTGCCATTCCTGCTCGTCCTTCGGTACCGGGTATCTCAACACCAAAAACAGTTGAGATTAAAACTTGGTCAAATTTATTAACAATATTTTCTACTTCAGTGGTTGAAATATTATGACTCTTCCAACGAAAAGTATCCCCAAGACGATCAACAAATTGGGCATGGTTGTTTCCAATATCTCTCATTAAATCCCCTGTATTGAACCAATTATCCCCATTCTTAAGAACATTATGAAAGATTTTTGATTCAGTAGCCTTTCTATCTGTATAACCCCTAAATACAGCTGTGCCAGCAATTTCAAATAATAATAACCCTGAATCACCAAGGTTGACTCGTTCCATAAAACCTTTATCATTTCTAATAGGTTTTTCTTCTTCATGATCATATTTAACAATGGCATATGAACCAATAGTACAACCCACTGTACGATCAAAATTCAGGTAATTAACAAAAGATCCTACAGCTTCAGTTGCCGAGTAATATTCTACAATTTTGGGAATGTTAAATCGTTTTTTAAAATCCATCCATATTTCGTTACGAAGACCTAGACCAAGAACTTTTTCTACGGGATTATCTGAATCATCAGGTTTAGGAGGTTGATTCATCAAGTATCTGCAAACTTCTCCAATATAGTTAAAAGCTGTGGCATTATATTTGCGAATCTCATCCCAGAAATTACTAACACTGAACTTACGACCAATAGCTAGAGCAGATCCTCCGCCAAAGGTCGACGCACACCCTGGCCCTAGAGAATTTGAATGAAAGAGAGGAAGTGAAACATACATCGTATCTTCAGGTGTGTAATCTAATATTTTACTAAATAGATAATAACAAGTGATCATCGTTGCATGAGCAAAAATTGTAGCCTTGGGCAACCCTGTAGTGCCTGAAGTAAATATATAGGTAATGGGATCAGAAGTTTTCACGTTGATTGTAGTTGCGGGATTATCTACAGGAAAATTTTTGACTTCAATAGACAGATCAATGAAACCTTTTGGGGGAGATATTAAACCTTGATCAGGTAAAAAAAAGAGTTTTTGATCTTGTGAGAGATTGAGCTCCGATTTAATATCGTTAAAAATATTAAAGCAATTTTCACCAACTATAATAAATTTACCAGGAGTAAGTTTTAAACTATGCACTAAACTAGATTCGCGTAGATCAATGTTAATCAATGATGTTACTGCTCCAATCTTACCTATTGCAGTGAGTATTATTAAATACTCCGGTCGGTTGGTCATTACTAATTCAGTAACATCCCCTTTCTTCAAGCCCATTGATATAAAATAATGAGCATAGCGGTTAACCCATTCATTGAACTCTTCATAAGTAAGCGTAGTATTTTCAAATTTGATAGCAATATTTCCAGCATATTTTTCTGCATTTATTTCGACAACTGTTCCCCATGAAGTTTTATTTTCAGATACTACTTTGGTAAGTGTTAAAAGCTCAATTCCAAATTTTTTGAAAAATTCTGTATTTCTTTTGATAAACTCATCTTTAGGTATCAAATCTTGGTCTTTCAATTCTGACTTTTCTAACATTATTATAATACCTTTCTTTCTTATTTTTATGAAAAAATATATAATTTTCTTTTTGGATAAAGCAAATTTTGTTAAAACTGGCTTTCAATAACTCAATTATAAGAGGTTGATCTATTTATATTTTTTGAGTGCTTAATGACTTAACTCCTAATATTTATACATTTTATGGTCTTTGCTGCTGTAAATAAGACCTATTGACTTAAGCAAATACAAAATAATAACTTATAAAGATTCTTTTATAAAAACTTTAAAGAGTTCGTGGATTCAGGTTGTTTTCTACTTAAATTATAACATGAACATTTAACTAGCATAATTGGTAGGATTTCTTAGATAAAATGAAATTAAAATTAAAGATGATGTTAAGATGAGCCTAGTATGTAACAATTGTGGTAAAAAAATAGAAACTGTGTCTCTACAATGCAGTCAAAGTGTTACGGTAAACAGTGAAACAAACAAATGGGAATGTGATATGGGTAGATGTGGAGTTGTTTCGTTTGATAAATTTCTTTGTGAAAACTGTTGTATCAACAGTAGTATATTGGAAATTTTTAATGGATTTGAGAGGTTATCGGAAGAAAATCAAGAATTACGCCAAGAATTAGATGAGTTAAAAACGAATATTGTTCAAATTAAATTAGAAAATCCAGATTTTGCCTATTGGGTAGAATTTGGGAAGGGGAAATTTAACGTTGGGAAAGGTGAAACAAGTGACGCAACAATTAATATTAAATGCTCTCAAGAAGTTTGGAGTGATATCCTTGCGGGGAGAAAAAATAGTTATGTTGAATTTTTCAAGGGTAATCTTAAAGTCGAAGGGGATCTTCAATATTTTGTTGTATATATTGATCTCCTTGACTTAATATCAGAAATTAATCAAGAAGTTGAGGTGGTGTATAATGAATAGAACGTTTGTATGGGGTCATAGAGGTGCGGGTTTTAGAGATGTCGAAAATTCAATGCCATCATTTAAGAAAGCAATCGATATGGGTGTTGATGGTATTAAAACCGAAGCTCAATTATCTAAAGATGGTGAAATATTTTTGTGTTTTCAGCAAAGTCTAAAAAAAAATGGAGAAAATATACCCATTAAGGATTTAGAAAGTAGAGAGATTAGAACCTTAAGATTAGATAACAATGAATCAATTCTTACTCTTCCTGAATTATTCAGTGAATTAAAAAATCATAATATCCGTTATAATTTTGATATAAGAGACCCTGAGATTGGAATAAGAATAATTGAAATTGCGAGAAAATTTAAAGTAAGTGATAAAATTGAACTATCAAAAACAGCAATGGATGGTTCTCTCCTACCAGATATCTTTGGCAAAATTAGAGAATTCGATAAAAACGTAACTTTGATTAATACTATTTTTCTAAAGTATGCAACCAATGAAAAAGAGCATTTGGAATTAGAGAGTATGAGAGAACTAAATATTCAAGGGATTAACGTGAAGTATAATTTTGCCACTTTTGAATTGTTTAAATTGGTAAAAGAAAACGGTTTTAAATTCTGTGTGTGGGGCTTGCTTTTTAAAAGACCAATGGAAAAATTCCTAAAGATGAATTATAAGGGACAATACATAGATGCTATGATGTCAAATTTTCCCGATCGATTAGTAAGATTAAGAAATGAAATTCAAAATGGTGGAAAAAAAGTAGTAACTCAATCCAATTAAAATTTTTGAGAAATTGAGTTTTTTTATTATATTTTTCTAGAGAGATTAACCTAAGCAAAACTCACAACTTTAGGATATAACACCAATTTCCCCTAAGATCCAAAAAATTTAAGAATTATCACTAAAACTAAAAAAAAAAAAAAATATTTATGAAAGATACGATTCTTTGCAAGTCTTATTAATGATTGGTTCTTTGCTATTGGTATGGAAAATGAAAACTCCTTATATTTCGATGGTCGGTATTACGATGCAATTGTGAAAAGCCTGGATCAATTTCATGATTTGAATTTTTATCTTGAGATTGCCAAACTTTACGGCGGAAAAATCTTGGAGTTAGGATCAGGAACAGGTCGGTTAACGATTCCTATCGCAAGAGCGGGTTTTTCGATCTCAGGTCTTGAATTAGAAGTGAGATTGATCGAACAAGCAAAAAATAAAACTAAAAATGAAGAACTTAACATACCGTGGATTAAAGGGGATATGACTAACTTTAAGCTGGAAAAAAGTTTTGATCTCATTTTCATTGCTTTCAACACGTTTTCACACTTACTAACGAGGGTAGATATTGAAAATTGTCTTAAATCAGTTAAAAATCATCTTTCAAAAGAAGGTGTTTTCATAATAGATACTTTTAATCCTTTCTTAAGAACTTTAATTAAGGATCCATCTGAAATCCGTCCCTATACAAGTTTTTCAGATCCTGATAGTGTTAAGATTTGTGATGTTTTTGAAAGCAATTCTTATGAAATATCTACTCAGATCAATCATTTAAAATATAAGTTTAAAATTGGAATTAATGAATTTTTAAGGTTTGCTCATTGTCGAATGGTCTTTCCTCAAGAATTAGACAGTTTAATGCATTATAACGGTTTCAAAATACTCTATAAATATGGAACACATGCTAAGCATCCATTTGGGAATGATTCATACGCTCAAATTATAATTTGCCAAAAAATTTAGAAAATTAATAATTTAAGTTCCTGTTATCAGGTGTGAGCTAAATAACAGATCTAAGAGTTGTCTTTCTTACCACACTTTTTTTAATTAAAATAGCTGTAAATACTGTGAAAGATGTCAGCAGATCGAAAATAAAGTTAACAGTCAAAATAACTGATAAACAGATTTCTCTTGTATAACAAAATAAAAAGTATTATTAAAAAAAAGTTTAGTCTTCGTCCCAATCCACGTCTACAACTTTCTTCTTCTTTTCTTCTTCCTTATCCTTATCTGACTTGTATGTAGCGCCACCCGCTCCGGTACCTCCCATATCTCCTGTGGGTGCTCCGCCCATTCCGCCTGGAGGGGCGCCACCCATTCCCCCTGCAGCACGCTGAGCCTGCTC
>JAGXNR010000069.1 GCA_019894875.1 Promethearchaeota archaeon
CATATTTCACCGCCAAAGGGATAACATCCTCCCATGTAGCCTTATCAGCTGCCGAAAGCATTAAAACTTCACTTTCTGTTGCTGCTGCTGTAACTTCAAATAATTCTACGTCCTTTTTCTTATTTCCCGAACAACCTATAATAACGGGAACATCAACAGCTTGAAGTATATCCTCAAGAAATTTTCGCGATTGCGAGACTGGTTTATCACCCATAGCAGGGTCGATTGATAACGAGTGGAATGTTATGCATTCAGCACCGAATTTATTTACAGCAAACTTTGCCCACTCCGCTGGATCAGCCAAAACTTCTCCATATTGTTCCTTAATAGGTTTAGGGAGCATCATCTCCGCCCCCATGTCAAAAACATCGTAGGTGACTAAAGGAGGATTAGGATTCCTTTTATCTAAGCCCAGAAAATTATAGAACGGAGGTACCACCTCACCACCTATCACTTTGGTTTTCCCATTCGATCGTATAAATTCTATAGTCTCAATTTTACCGGGATAATTTATATCGAACGCGAATTTAGCCGGGGTCCATTCTGCCCTCCCAGGAATTCCCGGAAGAACAGCTTGAGCTGCGGCTTGAACGATTCCGGGTAGCATTTGGAGCTCAAGATATTCAGCAAATAGATCCACATCGGTGAGTTCTACTTCTTCGGTATCTTTCATAAATTCCGCTAATTTTTTGCTTAACTCTTCAAAAGATATATTCCATCACTTTTTTTGTTATTTAGTATTTTGATAGATAGGGAATTGTAGAATTGAATTTAAGTTTATTTAAAAGGGGGGTGCGACGAAATTAGTCATTTGATGTCGGATTATGATAATCTTCAAATCATTAATTAAAATTTCTATTTACTTTTTTCTTCTTATATATTACCAACAATAATCCAATAACAGTGACAGATATAATTATAATAATTTCAAAACTATAACCCAGAATTATAGGAAGATAATATCTGGTAAAATCCTCGGTACATATTAAATTATAGGTAAAAGATTTATTCTCCATAGAATTTCCCGACTGCTTTTAACTTTTCCTTTTCTTGTTCCTCTAATATCTTAAAATCAATTTTTCCAACAAGAGTTTTTGGCAGCTGCTTACTAAACTCAATTTCTCTCGGACAACACCATTTTAACAAATTTTCTTGACAAAATTTGATTATATCTTCTGCTAAATTTGGGCTCTCCTTATTTATATCATTTAAAACGACAAATGCTTTTACTATTTGAACTTGTTTTTCATCGGGTATTCCGATAACACAAGCCTCAAGAACATCTGGGTGTTTATAAAGAACATCCTCTACTTGAGCGGGATAGACATTAAAGCCTGAAGATTTGATCATTCGTTTTAACCGAAGTTTAAAATAAAAGAACCCATCCTTATCCATAGTGGCAATATCCCCTGTATGTAGCCAAATTTTTCCATTGTCATGCTTTTTAAGTGTTTTTTTTGTCTCTTCATGTTTATTTAAATACCCTAACATGACCGCAGGTCCATGAATACACAATTCACCTTCTTGACCAACCGATACTTCAGTACTGGTTCCAATTTCTACTACTTTCATCATCATATCTGACATTGGAATACCGATGCTTCCCTCTCTGTATTCTCCTAATGGCATAGCACATATTCCTGTAACAGCTTCAGTTAATCCATAACCTTCACGAAGTTGAACATCGGAACCATTATTTCTGCAAATCTCTTCAAATTTTTCTTTCGTAGTACGTGGTAATGTATCGGCACCACAGAATGCTGCTTTTAAAAAACTTAGGTTTGTTTTCTGAAATTTTAGGTTTCTATTAAGGGCTTCATATAGAGTAGGTACACCAAAGATTAAGGTAGGTTTTTTAACTTTAATTAGATCGGCAACCTGATCGGGAGTAAATGATGGAACTAAAATACTTTTACCCCCTCCCATGAATATTGCATTAATACATACTCCTAATCCAAACCCATGAAAAATCGGTAATATTGCAAGTGAAGAATCCTTATCTGATAAATCCATCCATGTAGCAACTTGTGTTCCCTCTGCTATAAAATTGTAATTTGAAAGCATTATTCCTTTTGGTACTCCCGTTGTCCCTCCCGAATATAAAATGACTGCCATTTCATCAGGATCCATCTTAAATTCAGGTGTTTCTGGGTATGTCTTCGCCATAATATCATTCCACCGGAATATTAGCTGAGAGTCTGCCACATCTATTACATCTTGGCTAAATTGAGTTAGAATTAATCCTTTCAGATTCGTGTTTCCTAAAATTTGTTTGAAATTTGGATATACGCTATCAATCGTAAGGGCAAAATTACTTCTACTTAGATTCAAAAAGAATTCTATTTGTTTAGGCGGACTTAGTGGGTGGATCATACTAGCGATTGCACCAATTTTATTTATTGCGTAAAAGCAAATGACTCCTTGAGGAGATGTTGGCATCGATATGGTCATTCTATCACCAGGTTTTAATCCTAAATTAGCTAAACTTCTAGCACATTGATCTATTTGTTCAACCATCTGTTGATAAGTAGATTCGTTATCCATAAAATCATAAGCAATTGAATGGGGATATTTTTCTGCAGTATTTACCACAGCGTTGTACATGGTGGTTCGAGCGTAATCAATATGTTCAGGAACATGACTGTCATAAAACTTTATCCAAGGTTTTTTTTCATACATTTTTTTTACCTTTTAGCTTTCTAGTTATAGAATTCTAAGTAAAAGATTATCTAAATGTAATAATACTTAGAAAAATCACTTAAAAGAAAATATATAAAGGATAATTAAAAATGTTGCTCTAATTTTTTCTTATTTTTTTTTTTATAAATATAAGAATTAATCCTACTGAGAGAATTGATGAAAACAAAAGTAATTCAGTTTGAAATCCTGGAATAATTGGAAGATAATATCTGGTTAAGTCCTTGTTGCATGTTAATGTATAAGTATCTGGCCCCCCGCCTACTAAAATTACCTCTATATAATAAACTTTAGTATCTGGGGCTGTAAAATTTATATAGGGGCTATCAACTAAGCTATAATTAATTACTTTACTAAAAATCCGATTATCAAGGGTTTTATCACCTTTCACATAGGCTTCTATCGGGCGTGAGCTAAATAGGAAAAGCGTAAAATTTCCACTTTCGTCATGAATGACGCTTATTTCTGTGCTATTTCCTGCTCCCAAGTCAAATAAGAAAAAGGCATAATTTCCATTATTAATATAGTCGACATATGTGAAACCTTTTACATTAATGGTGGGTACCAAGAAGAAAAATAAGGATAAAACCAAGATGACTTTTTTTTTATTCATCATGTTAAAACTTCGAATTCTAATAAAATAGATATTTCATTACAAATTTTAAAATTTTTCATTTTTAAATTATTTAATTAAAGTTTTTCAATCTTAATTATGGGTTCAATAATTTCACTTAAAATTTGGTTCGATTCAGCCCAGAAATAAAATAATTTGTTTTTAATGGGCATAATAACTGCCTTTCCAATCTCAAAATAAAGGTTGTTTTTCACATTGGTTTTTTCTTTCAATTCCTCTGAAAAATATTTTGAATTTTTAAGGTCGCCAATTTTAATACGCATTTTATAGCTTTGAAATGTATGGTTAAAAAATTCAACTTTCTCGTCTAGTAACTGAATTTGCTTTATATCAAAAAAATAAGATTTTACTTCTTTAGTTTTTCTCTTTAAACTCTGAGTAAAGAATTCAAGGGCACTTTTATCATTTTGAATATCATAACCAAATGTAAATAAGTGGAAGCTACAATCTTTTAAGATACTCGCATGAGGTGCATAAAGCATACAATCATGAACCTCGTAATCAAACATTGGGAAATTATCTCTTTTTACAATGGAATGAATCTTCCATCCTGACATTATCAATGGCTTAAAATATTCTCTTAAAATTGGATCAATTTCATCGAGAGTTATTTCTATCCCCTCTTGAAATATATTTTGTAATGATTGTGCGTTGGTTTCTTTAAATTTTTGCAGATGATTAATTTCACCTCTTTTCTTTTGAATGAGGAGGTCAATAAAACCTACCGGTTCTACAGCAGTATAAATTGTTGCATTTTTTGATTTTTCAGCATATCCACCTTCAATAATACAACCAAGATCAATTAATTCATGCAAAATAGGGTAAATGTTAGTCCTTTTGATATCAGTAGCATGATCTAAATCACGGACTATACTCCCATTCTTCCCAGCTTTTATCAAAGTGAAATAGATCAATGATTGATTATGAGTTAATCCAATGTTTTCTAGTAATTCAACTAAATTTTCTTCTCTCAAGATGGATGATCTCACAGAGATATGTATATATGTATATATACACAAATAACATTTAAATTTTATTATTGATATTATTAAATAATAAGATCTAATCTATACTCAAGATGATTTTAAAATGAAACTAGAAAACTTAGAGATTGAAAAATATCATGGATTAGGGAATGATTACATCATTATTAATGATATAAAATGGAATATCCCCGAGAATAAAAAGTCGAAATTAGCGCTAACCTTATGTGAAATCCACTTTTCTATTGGAGCTGATGGGCTAATTTTTGTTGGTAGTTCAACACAAGCTGATATTAAAATGAGAATATTCAATAATGATGGAACAGAGGCAGAGATGTGCGGGAATGGGATTAGATGTTTTTCTAAGTATGTTTATGAACATGCTATTGTTAACAAGGACGAGATAAGCATTGAAACACTTAAGGGAGTTATGGGTGCTAAACTAACTCTTAACGGAGAGATTGTAGAGAGTGTTCAGATTGATATGGGACCACCAATTTTAAATTGTGAAGAAATACCGGTCATATCTGAAGGGATTTCAAGTAAATGTGTAAATGAACCAATTCCGATATTAGATAAAATTTTCAAATTTACAGCAGTATCAATGGGAAACCCACATGCGATAATTTTTGTTAAAGAACAGTTAAATGACGATGAATTGAATAAGTACGGTGCTTTAGTAGAGGATCATAAGCGTTTTCCGAATAAAATAAATGCAGAATTTGTGAAAGTCATCTCAGAAAATGAATGTATTATGCGAGTATTTGAAAGGGGTGTAGGTATAACAAAATCTTGTGGAACTGGAGCATGCGCTACTGTAGTTGCTGGCTCAATTCTTGGAATATTCGAAAAAAATACTCCAATTACAGTACATAACGACGGAGGAGACCTAAAAATAGAATATTTAGGGAATACCGTTCTTATGGAAGGTCCAATTACCAAGGTTTTTAATGGAATAATCGAAGAAATTGAAATATAAATAAAAAAGGAATTTATCATGGAATATACTGCTTGGTTAAGAAATAAAGATTTAGAATATAAAGACGGAATTTTATGTTTTGCTAATTTAAACACTATCGAGATAGCTGAAAAATATGGTACTCCAATATACGTAATTAATGAAGAAATGATTAGGAAACGATATCGAGATTTAAAAAAGAGTTTGGATTCCTTGTATGAGAGAAATACAATTTATTTTGCAGTAAAAGCAAATTCAAGCTTATCGGTTTTAAAAATCCTATATTCAGAGGGAGCTTCTTTTGATTGCACATCTACCGGAGAAATTCATGAATGTTTTAAGGTAGGGATACCCCCAGAAAAGATATTTTTTACGGGAAACATGTTTACTAATGAGGATTTAAAATTTGCTGTTGAAAACAATGTTCATATTAATTTAGACAGTATTAGTCAATTAAGACGATTAAATAAAGTCTATGATGATTTTGGTTTTGAAAAACAAGCAATTTCTTTTAGAATTAACCCAGAATTCGGCGCAGGGCATCATTCTCATACAATCACAGCTGGAAAATTGATAAAGTTTGGCATTTTAGAAGACCAAGTTATAGAAGCATACTCTTTGGCCAAAGATTTAGGTTTTAAAAAGTATGGGACTCATATCCATATCGGCTCTGGGATAATCAACGCTTATGATTATGAAAAAGCAGTAGAAAAATATTTTACGATTGTTACCCATTTAACCGATGTTATTAATATCAAGTTGGAATTCATAGATTTTGGGGGAGGTTTAGGAATACCTTATCGTCCAGAAGAAGATCCATTGGATTTAGGGATTTATAAAGATATTGTTATTGAAAAATTTAAGAAATTAGTAGAACGTGGAGATCTTGGTGAACCACGCTTTATTATTGAGCCTGGACGCTATCTTTCAGCTGAATCAAGCATTATTTTAGCCCAAATTAACACTGTAAAAGATAATGGATTTAAAAAGTTCGCAGGTATTAATGCGGGATTTAACACGTTAATTAGACCTACTATGTATGGATCTTATCATCATATCATCCCATGTTTAGAGAATCAAGAGAGGGATACGATCAAATATGATGTGGTTGGTCCAATTTGTGAATCTGGAGATATCATTGGTAAAGAAAGAATATTACCAAAATTAGAAGAGGAAGAATTTCTTGCAATATTAGACACTGGGGCTTATGGATTTGTAATGAGCAGTTTATATAATTCGAGACCCCGCCCAGCGGAGATTCTAATAAGCAATGGGAAAATTTTTAAAATTAGGGAGGAGGAAACATTTGATGATTTATTTAGAAATCAAATCATTCCTAAACACTTAGAATAAAGTCTTGGTTCATTTGTAAAATAAGCAAAAATTATAATTTTAAGAATTTAATATTATATTGAGGTAAAATTATATCAAGTGAGATTATTAGGGCTTGGATACCCCTTACTAATTTCGATGAAGTGTTGGCATTATGAAATCACTCTTGGAGTTGAATCAAAGAGGATTAATGATATTACTGATCTGCACTGATATCTAATATAATTTTATCTCATTCTTTATACCGAAAATAAGCGAGGAAACTTATGCGATTAAAGAATCATTCCAAAATACCATATAACCTTACTTCAATAAATCCATTTATGGAATACGCAGAAGTAAAACCAAGTACGATTCACGGTCTAGGAGTATTTGCTAAAAAATTCATACCTAAAAATACGATTTTTTGGCATGCTAGGCCACAAGATGTATTAATTATGACAAAGGAACAGTTTTTAACACTTGAAACCTCATATAAATCACCGATAATGAATGATTACTTAAAAGGTGTGCTTACGTATTCTTATTATGAAAAAGACACTGATACCTTAGTTTTTTGCTTGGATGATTCAAGATACATTAACCATTCATCTAATGCTAACTCCGGAACTTCTAAAGACGAACCAGGATTTTGTGCAATTGCTGATAGAGATATTGACCCCGGAGAAGAAATAACCGAGGATTATTCCACCTATACATTTTGTCCCTGGTTAGAAAAATATCGAAAATTTTCTGAATTCAAATGTTGGTAAAATTATACTAAAGAAGGATTTAAATTCTCTAAATGTATTAGTAAGCTCTTTATTCTATAGTAAAAAAATATAAAAAAAAAGTATATCATCAAGATCCTAAATAAGGTCAGTTCATAAAATAAAAACTGCTGCGGATATTACAGTCAACCACTCCCCTTCTTCTCTAACTGTAGCGGATTCTGTAAAATTTTTTGTATCAACGATTTTTCCATCCAGTTTAAAGATTTCCTTTTTTTCATCATAATTGGCTTCAGGATCAAAAGAAACTCCAAGAGTTGTTGCAAGCATTTCTGCTGCTAAGTCTTCGGCAATGTCTCCCGTTTTTTCAGGTTTAACACCAAATTCATGATATTCACTTAAATAACCATAAGTCCTTGTATCTGCAGGCTTTGCTACACCAATAGAGACAGAGATTAGACGGTTGTATTCATTACTACTGGCTCGACTTAATACCATGTATACAATCTGACCTGGTCTTAATTGCGCGAGGCCATCTTCTTTCGGAATTTCTAAACAGAATGGGGGTAATATTGAACTAACTTTAACAATATTATATATTGCTATATCTGCATTACGTAAGGCTTGCTCGAATGAACCTAGTTTAGATCTATGATATCCTTTACCAGTTACAAAAAATACCGACTTAGGAACAAACGACATTTTATACAGACATCCTTTATATTGCTATAATTATCTAAGTTATTAGAAAGAATTACGACTTTTTAAAGTTAATGAAATCCACAAATTATTTTAAAATTACACTATATTAGGTTTATTATTTCGACCCTAAATTTCATATTTAAAGCTTGAATCCTTACACATCCCTTATTTGCAGAAATTTTAGGACTTAATTGAAATTATGCGCTTTTAATAATTATATAGATTAAACTGAATGAAATTATAATCTAAAATAAGGAGATTATGGATAAAATCCGTAAAAAGTAGCTTATGAAAAAAAATTTAAATAGGACTTACTTACTAAATATCAAAAACAACTACATTAAATTATGACAAATAACTATCAAAAAAACAAATATTTATCGAAAAAGGTCAAACCTTTTAACCCCAGAAATGTGAAAAATGTTGATGATTTATTATCTGCTTTAAAATATTGTGGATTCCAAGGAAGAAATTTAGGTAAGGCATTAGATATCCTCGAGAAAATGGTAGTGGATGATGAATGTTTAACAGTATTAACACTAAGTGGGGCCATGGTTCCTGCTGGGATGGGTGAGCTAATATGTATGTTAATGGAAAATAGTTTAATTGATGTATTAGTCACAACTGGAGCAAACATTATCCATGATTTAGTCGATGGAATTATGGATATAGGACATTATATTGGAAGTTCTGACGTAGATGATAATGAATTATTTAGATATCGAATCAATAGGATATACGACGTATACTTACCAGAAGAGAACTATCTAAAAACTGAGAAAGAGCTTTTACTAAAAATTAGAGACTTGTTTCCAGAGAAAAATGTTTCTATAACCCCCTCTAATTTATTAAAAAAGCTTGGAGAGAAGTTAAACTATCGATGTATACTTTCCATCGCAGCGAAAAAGAATATTCCAATATTTGTGCCTGCGTTTTCTGATTCCGAATTTGCATTGGACCTTTATGTATATACTAAACAAGAAGGTTATAATTTTCAGTTCGATATCTTAAAAGAAATTGAAATATTTGGAGATTATATTAAAAATGCCAAAAAAACTGGCACATTGATTATTGGTGGAGGCGTACCGAGAAATTGGGCTCAACAAATTTTTCCCTTACTTGATCAATTAGAAAAACTAGACTCCATCGGTTATGATTATTCTGTCAGAATTCATACCGCAACAGAATATGATGGGGGTCTTTCAGGTTGTACTATTTCAGAATCTAAATCATGGGGAAAATATTCATTAGATTCAACTTCTGTAAGTGTATGGTGTGATGCAACAATAGCACTCCCAATTTTGATTACAGGATTATTACAACGGTTGAAGTTGGTTTAATAAAATTGAATTGAGTTACTTTTAGCTATTTTATAAACCAAGAACATCCTGAGTTGTATAGATCTTATCATCTTTTGCAACCGCAATAAATTTAATAGCTAATATAGAGCCATCTGCAAAGCATACTCTGCTATGAGCTTGATGCTTGAATTCGATTCTCTCTCCGGGTCCAGCGTATAAAATAGTATGATCTCCTACGATATCACCGCCTCGAATTGAATGGATCCCAATCTCATTTTTTGCACCAGCAAGTCGTTTACTAGGACCACGTTGTCTCCCAAATTTTGCTATCTTTTCAAAATCAGAGCCTATAGTCTCGCTTAATATTTGGCCTAATCTTAAAGCGGTTCCACTTGGAGCATCTACTTTTCTGTGGTGATGTGTTTCAATTACCTCAATATCCCAGTCTGACAAATAGGATGTTAAAGTGGAAGCCATCTTAAATAATATATTTACTCCAGTTGCCATATTTGGAGAAATTACAGCAGGAACATGATTTTGTTTTATTTCTCTCTCGAATTTATCAAGAAACTCTTGAGACAGAGCCGTAGTCCCAATAACACATCTAATACCATTTTCAGCACATATCATACAGTTTTTTTCTGTAGCTGCAGCTACTGTAAAATCTACAGCTATATCTGGATTTGTATCTTTAATAACTTCTCTTAGATTTTTTACATCAGTTATTTTTATTTTATTCGGATCACTTGTACCAACAACATTTGCTAAGTTTTCTCCTATATTTTTAGCGTCACAGGCTGCAACAACATCAATATCTTTATCTTCTAATGCTAATTTGCTAATTAATTTACCCATCGAACCGGTTGGTCCAAAAATTAGTAGTTTAATCATGATGAGCGCCCCTAAAGATTATTATATTAAATCTAAGTTCTTAAGAACATTTTTAATTTGTTTTTGGTTCTCCTTTAAGGGTGGAGTCATAGGTAATCTCATTAGATTGTCCATTAAATTCATTACATCTGCGGCATATTTAACTGGTCCTGGGTTAGATTCAATAAACAACACTTTAAATAAATCATATAGCTGTAGATGCATCTCTCTGGCTTTTTCCCATTCATTGTTTAGCATACTACTCGTAAATTCTACAAGTTTAGAGGGGATTATATTCGAGGCAACGCTAATCACTCCTTTACCACCTAGTGCCATAATATGATATGTCATTCCGTCATCCCCACTCAAAACAATAAAATCATCTGGGGTCGTTTTTATAATTTTAGTTATTTGGTCTATATCTCCGCTAGCACATTTTATTCCTACAATATTATCCTTGGCATATGCGAGTTTTGAAATCGTGTCAGGTTCTAAATTTCTTCCTGTACGACTTGGAACATTATATAAGATCATTGGTAAAGATACAGAGTCGGCTATTGCAGAGAAGTGATCAATTAAGGAATGTTGGACAGGTTTATTATAGTATGGTACTACTACTAATATACCATCAGCCCCAACCTTTTCCGCATATTGAGCTAAAGAAATTGCTTCTTTAGTTGAATTACTTCCAGCTCCCGCCAGGACGAAAGGATCTTTCCCACTCTTTTTTGCTTCATCAACAGTAATGTCCATTGCCTGATGATGCTCTTCATGTGACATGGTAGCACTTTCTCCTGTAGTACCCATAGTTAAGATTTGGCAACCATTATCTACTTGAAATCTTATAAATTCCCTATATTTCTCTTCATCCAAATTAAGATCTTCATTGAATGGGGTTATCATTGCGGTAATTACATTTTTCAATTTATCTAATTTCGTCATTAAATTTTCCTTTATTTGTTTATACTCTAGATTAAAACTATAATTAGTAAGGTTCCTATATAAGCCTTATTAATATCTTTATACTATTATTATATTCAATCTTCAGTTGAAAACTAATTTTGAAATTTGTACTTACTTTCATATATAAAGAAAAAATAATTTCTTCACCCCATTCAAACTGCTCTCTTATTATAATTGGTAGAGAGAAGTATATCCCAAAAAGTTAAATGATTTAAAGGTGACTAATTTATTGTCTATAATTAGGTTTGATTTACAATGAAAGTAGAACTTTTAGATAAATTTAAAGGTAGCATGTTCGGGGTTGCTATTGGTGATACCTTAGGACATCCATTTGAGGGTATATTACGTAAAGATATACACTCTAATTTTGAGGATTTTAAAGAGTTCATAGATAAAAATAGAAAATTATTTGATACGTATACCGACGATACACAATTGACAATCCATACTGCAAATGCATTGATTCAAGGAAATGGGTTCAAAACAGATAATTTCATAAAAGAATATGTTCTGTGGTTAGAGGACCCACCTATTGGACCGGGGTATGGTTGTATTTCTTCTATTCGCAAATTAAAGTATAAAATCCCTTGGGAGCAAGCTAGTTCAAATTCTGGTGGAAATGGGACTGCAATGAGAATTGCACCAATCGGATTGTTTTACTGTAAAGACCTTAATGAGTTAAAAACTTCCGCTATTAAATCAAGCATTATTACACATTCTCACCCTGCAGCTTCAGCTGGGGCAATCATTATCGCAAGAGCAATAGCTTTTTTGATTGAAAAAAGTCCGGAAACTGGTTTTTCTATTGATAATTTTTTTGATGCTATTACATCTTCAATTTCCGGTTCCGGGGAAGGTATATGGGAAGAATTCATCAAAATTTTGGATAAATTAAAATCAAACTTGGATTTGCCCATTGAATCTGGTTTGATTAAATTCTCTCAAGCAGGTGTAAAGTCTCCTTATTTTATTGAGCAATATTTGGGTCAAGCTTTTGTTCACCCCTATACAATTAGCACGGTCATTTGTTCGATATTTATCTTTCTTAAATCATTATCTTCTTTTCGGGAATGTATTTTTGAACTTGCAACCGCAGGAGGTGACAGCGATACTGTTGGAGCAATAGGGGGAAGTTTAGCAGGAGCTTATTTTGGATATAATAATATTCCAATTGAACTAGCTAAAATGGTTAAAAATTATAAGCAAATTCTAAAATTGAGTGAGGATCTTTATCTTAAATTTACTAAACGTTTTTCATAAGCTAGATACTAAATTAATTAAGAACTTGTCTCAACAAATTTAAGCAGGAATTACAAAAATCTGGTGGTTTTTTATCTGTATCTTTTAGAGCATGAGAAAATTGCATTACACACAGATTATTGCAATGAAGTAAACCAAAGGTATGACCAAGTTCGTGAATCGCTTCTTTTAATAGCCTATCTTCGACATTCTTTCTAGTTTCATGTTTCCTGTATAAACTGCTAGTCTTCTTATAAAAATTTTCTCTTAGGCGTGTTAAGGAAATTACAGCCACTCCAGATTTCATACTAGCTAAACCAAAAACAAAATTATGATTCTTTGAATAAATATCTTCATCAAGAATTCCAATTATTCGAAATACATCCTTGTCTATAAATTTCTTCTTTATATTCTTTAGGATTTTTGAAGCATTATATTGCTCCTTAGAGATATCATATTCAAGGTTAGTCAAAGTTAGAATGTCCTCAAATATTTTAACTCTAATCTTAAACTCATTTAATTCTCGCTCTAAATTATTCATCAAATTAATCAATAAGGATTGATCTAACTTGCCAATTTTTTGTAAATATATAATTTTCTCCATATCAATTACATCATATATAATAAATTCTTCACATGAAAGATATAATTAGTATATAAAAGACAAATGGTGAACACGAATTCTTAAATAAATAACTTACTTCTAAAATTAATCGTAACGATTAAGATTTTCCAGAAATATGGGTTCAAAATTTTGCTTTTCTCTCCCATATAATAATGAGTAATATCAATTTTTTAAAAAACTATATTAGTTTTATCATCTATCAGAACCTTTCCCTTTAGTAGATTTTTCTCAATAGAAAAATTAAAAATTGAAAAAACATTTTAGCTTTTATTGTTTCATTTATATGATAAGCTAAAATTATTTCAAATTATTATATTATTAATTTATTGCCCCCTTTTAATGGGAGGGTAGTCTAGCTTGGTATGATTCTTGGTTTGGGACCAAGGGGCCGAGGGTTCAAATCCCTCCCCTCCCATTTTAAATCTTTTAACAATTAGAAAAAAATTCATAATATTTAATTAAAACTTAGAATTCTATAATCATCTTTGCAAGAATAAACATAATCTAAACTACTCAAGACGATTTTTTTAATTACTGGCTAAATCTTCAATTTCTAGTGATTCTTCTTGATTAAAATAAATATCTGGAATTAAATCTTGAATGGTGGAAAATAATGACAAAATCATCGCAGGATTTTCAGAAGAAACAATATAATACCTAGTAATTTTACTCAATTTAGAAATTCTTATCTTATCTTTAAAAAATCGGAAAATCTGGTGAAGACTGTCATCAAAATCATTATCTTTTTGAATCCAAGCAACAATGCTTTTTTTCTTATTTTTCTTAACTTTTAGTTTCAATATCATTTTAAACACTTTAAATGATGAATATATGTGAATTAACTCAATTTATATTAATTCTAACAGAATCTATTTAAACAAGGAGAATTTTAAATTAGTTTTCTTGATGTAGTAATTTACTTAATTCTTTTCTTACTTTCTCTGTTTTCTTATCCTTTATCCAATAACGAATTTTTGAAGATTTTAGGAACGATTGAACTGTTTCATTTAGTTCCGCTAATTTTTTCCGATCTTCTTTAGATAATTGGGGGATTTCTTCTTCAATCTTTTCAGTTATTCTTTTAACCTCTTCTTCAATTAAAGGGATCTGTATCTGTTCTTTACCGTAAATGAGCTTTCTTCTCAATATTTCTTTAATATTTTTTATCCACCCTTTGATCCAAGGATAAGTTCCAGGCTTTTTAGGATCATTAATTTCAACGTCTCTCCTCTTAACAAATATCAAATCATCCGGACAGGAATTTTCGCATGCTCCACAATAAAAGCATTCTTCTTCATTACAAGCAATTTTTCCATATTTTTTAACATCCTCTGCTTTTTCTGGAATAAAGAAGGATTCAGTAGGACAGATATTTACACAGGCTTTACACCCTTGAGGATCACATTTATGAAGCATATTCTTTTTAATTATAACTTCTCCTTCGATGGGGGATGCAATATGAAAGCATTTGGTTGGGCATTCCTTTTGAATTTCAAAATAATCTCTAATATTGTTTCTTTCCCTTACTTTTAAGCATAATTGACAGATCCCATTATTTGAATCTTCAATACAGTTATCTAAATTAATCTTAAAGAACTTTCCAATAGATGGGAATTCATCTAAATCGATTTGTTCTATTGGTTTAATGTCTTCATGAAATGCATCATTTGGGCAAATTACGGCACACAGCATACAATAACAACATTTTTCATGATCTATTAAGATTTGGGGATTACTATCATCCAGTATACCTTGAGCTATGTCAGGAATCGGACCAAGTTCTATAGCATCAACAGGGCACACTATTTTGCACAAAGAACACCCGATACATTTCTTGATATCGTAAGTTAGCTTTTTATCTACATTTTGAAACTTCCATTTAAGTATCAGTTGATCTGAAAAAATATCTATATCTTTTTCAATTTCTTCTTCTTCTAAGTTTTTATCATCGGGTATACTTTTCGAAATCTCGATCACTTGTTAATTTTTTATAGATTTTGAATGATTTAGTTAAAATTTAAAAGATTATTCTCTAGAT
>JAGXNR010000006.1 GCA_019894875.1 Promethearchaeota archaeon
TTTTTATGTTATATGAAGGCATAAGCTCGATTGAAAGATCCTTGTAATCAAAAGAATCACCTAATTTAATTGGTTGTCCATCAAACTGTTTCAGATTGCTTGAAATACTCTCGGGACCTAGTACTATAGTATCATCCTTCATTATCTTCTTGATATCTCCTGCTGAAAAATGGTCGCCGTGACTGTGACTTGACACAATTATATCTGCTTTCTCTTCACCATCTTTTAACTGATAAGGATCTAAATAAATCACTCTTCCACTATCTGTTTTTACTTTAAATGCTGCGTGACCTAACCAAAATATTTCCAAAATAGATTCACCTCTTAAATAATTTGAAGACTTAATTATAATTTATTATTATGATTATGATTTAATCCTTAAAATTCATAACGTAAAAAGGATGAAATAACACAAGATCTATTTTTGTTTTATCAAAAAGAATTTACTCTTCTTCTTCAAATTCCCATTCAGGGCTTGCGAGAGGAATTTTCTTGGAAATCCCGAAGTTATCATCTTTTGAGATATCTAGCCCTTTTGCTCTTTCGAGGAAAATTTTATTTTCAATACGAGGGATGTCAGTTATAAAAGGTGGTTTAGATATGAGATTAAGAGAAGGATGTGCAATATTCAAATTTCTTGCTGTTACTTCTTTTGAGAGCTTTTCTTGAAGTCTGTTGTCCCGTCTAAAAAATGGACTGTCGATCTTTAAAGTAGGTGATTTTATACTTTTAAGTGAATTAATTGGTAAGGTAGATTTTGTAATTCTACAAGTAGGACAGTTATTTTCATCTAAACCGTGTATACAAGACATTTTTCTCGATATTCTTAATTTTTTTGAATTCTTAGTATTTCGAATTAATTGTATCTTTTAATTTTTTTCATTATAA
Organism: Promethearchaeota archaeon; assembly: GCA_019894875.1. Next base: position 889 of record JAGXNR010000006.1, read on the forward strand.
TTTCTTAGCAATCGTGACATCTTAGATCAGAATTCGAATTTCATGATACTCCTAAGTCACTATTATTTTTTATAAACTTTATAAATTTAAGCTAACTTTAATTAATATTTAAATAAGAAATTTTTAAAATGTAATCTAATAGATTAAAATCAAGAAAAGTGCAATTAATATGACAGAATGGCAAGTTGATGAAGATAAAGCTTGGTTTAAGAAATGGTGGCCCAAAGATACACCAAAAAATTATGATTTTGAAAAATTATCGTTAGGAGAGTTTTTTGAAAGGCAGAGAAAGAAATACGCTAATGATAATATGATGTGGTTTTTAGAATCATGGATGACATACGAAGAAGCAGGTCAAATTATAGATTCATTGGCAACAGCTCTTCATAAGCTAGGTATAAAGAAAGGAGATGTTGTCGCGTTATTGATACCGAATAGTTTTCAATATGTCATATCCTTCTATGCAACAGCTAAAATAGGTGCTATAGCTTCTGGTATTAATATAACTTACAAACCACTAGAAGTATTACATCATCTTAAATTAACTGGTGCTAAAGTGTTAATCGCCCTAGATGCTTTATATGAGGAATTAGCCCATCCAATAATGAGTAAAACAAATGTAGAGATGGTAATTTATACAAATGTTGCAGATTTAGCATCAGGTCTACCAGGTTGGAAGAAAGGGCTTGGAAAATTGATTGGAAAGATACCCAAAGGGAAAGTTGCTTTTCCAAGTGCGATTAATTTCTTAGATCTCATTGAAACAGAACCTGATCTTCCAAAAGTAGATTTTGACCCAACTGAACATACAGCTACATATATTATGACTGGAGGAACCACAGGTGTTCCAAAAGCTACAATTTTAACACATTTTAATATAGTAACAAATGCAATTCAAGCAATGCTATGGGTTGGTGGAGAAGACCCCGGTGTAGGGGATATTGGTGCATTACCCTTATTCCATTCATTTGCTATGACGACAGTCATGAATGTAGCAATAGCTTTAGGTGGATGGATGATGTTATTTCCAAGGCCACCTCAAGTCGAAGATTTTTTAAAAGAGATAATACATATTCCTGCTCCTAAAGGACTCTTCTATGCTGGAGCAGAAATCCTCTTTAAAAGAATTGCGGATTTTACTCGCTTAGAGAAGTATTCAGAAGCAATGAGTAAATTTAGACTTTCAATTTCAGGTGCAGGGCCTTTACACGCACCTGTCCGAGACGCTTTTGAAAACAAAACGGGTGGTCGTTTAGTTGAAGGATATGGTCTTTCAGAAGCAAGTCCAGTTGTTAGTGCGGGAAATCTATTTGGTGAAAGTCCTGCAGGTGTAATTGGAATGCCATTTCCCGGAACTGATTGGGGTATTTTTGATGCGAATGAATTTGAGAAAGGACCAATTGCAGATGGATCTAAAGGATCAAAATACGGTGAAGAACACACTGGTGAGTTATGTGTGTGCGGTCCTCAAGTAATGAAAGGATTTCTTGGTCAACCTGAAGAAACAGCAGACACTCTAAAAACTTGGAAGGGTAGAACATGGCTACTTACGGGAGATATTGGATTTATGAATGAGGATGGAACGGTAGCTCTCAGGGATAGGAAGAAGCAATTAATTAAAGTAGCAGGTCATTCAGTTTATCCAGCTGAAGTTGAGACCATGCTTATGACTAATGAAGCCGTTTCAGAAGCTGCAGTTGCGGGATTACCTGATCCAAAAGGAAAAGTTGGGGAAATAACAAAAGCATGGGTTGCTCTAAAACCAGAGTATGAGGGTAAAATAACAGAAGAGGAATTGATCGCTTGGACTGAGAAAAATTTGACAAAGTGGAAATGTCCTGCGATTATTGAATTTATCGACGAAGTACCAAAACACATACTTACTGGAAAAGTTCAACGTCGGATTCTGCAAGAAGCAGATCCATTATATAAAAAATAACTTATTTTTATATCCTTTTTTTTTTCTGTAAATTGAATTTCTAAGAAGTTAATTAGAATATTTAATTCCTTTGATCATTATTAGGAGACAAACTTAAATTTAATATATTTAAAACGTATTAATTTTACCAAAGAACAGGAAAAATCATCAATTATGACAAAAGGAATTATAATTTCTGGAGGTTGGGGTACCCGATTACGACCTTTAACATGTACACTCCCCAAACCTTTAATTCCGATAGTTAATAAACCGGTATTAGAGCGTCAGATTTTACTGTTGAAGTCTGCAGGAATAACGGATATCACTTTAGCTGTAAGTGTAATGGCTGATGTATTAAAGAATTATTTCAAAGATGGTAAGGATCTGGGAGTAAATATTCGATATACGGATGAAAAGAGTCCAATGGGTACCGCTGGTGCTATAAAATTAGCTGAAGATCATTTAAAAGACGACAATTTCTTTATGTTAAATGGGGATGTAATTCTTAACTTTGATTTTAAGCAACTTCTACAAGCCCATGAAAAAAATAAAGGATTGGGTTTAATTGGTGGCAAGACTGTCGAGGATCCATCCAGATATGGTGTTTTAATCATTGAAGAGCCAACAAATAAAATCTTGAAATTTCTTGAAAAGGATGAATATAAACCTCCCGAAGGTAAATGTGTTCCAATGCCTATAAATGCTGGTGTATATCTCTTAGAACCCGATATTTTCAATTACATTGAACAGGGAAAAAAAGTATCAATTGAAAAGGATATTTTCCCTAAACTGGCATCAGAAGGCGAACTATTTTTTTATCCTATACCAGGTATATGGAAAGATATTGGAAAACCTGAGGAACTATTAGAGGGGAATATTCAATTAATGGAAAACATCCTTCAAGACTTAAACGGCTCAATAAAAAACCTAATTGGTGATAATCTTGATATTGAAGGCAAAGGTCTAATTTATCCACCAGTTACAATTGGGGATAATGTTACTATTCGTCGTAATTGTGAAATAGGCCCAAATGTTATAATTGGAAATAATGTATATGTCGGTGAAAACACAAAAATAAAAGAAACCTTGATCTACAATGAAACTTACATCTCCAAGAACGTAAATATTGATAAGGCTATTATTTCTGACAATTGTGTTATTCGTGATGGTGTAGAATTAAGGGGTAAAGAGCAGAATCTAGTTATATTAGCTTCTTATGTGGAAGTAATAGATAACGTTTGTTTGTATGCTCCCTCCAATAGCTCATTGACAATTTGTCATCACGAAATTATAAGAGAAGATTTTGGACCCTGAAATGAATATAATTTTTATTCAAAATTTATTACGTACAAAATATTACGACATTATGGTACTTCTGGAATGATATATTTAACTTTTATTTCAATTAACTGTGATGAGGTATAATGTTTATGGAAGAACTTAAAGAAAAAGGTCTAAAGATATACCATGCTATTTTTGAAGGAAAAAAATCTGTTGAAATTGAAGAAATAGAATACCCCATTAAGAAGTTTTCAAGTGGTATCAAATACGTGGATCTTTTTGGATATAGATATATTGAACAGAACCGCAATAAGAAATCTGAATGGGGTAAGAAAGCACGAGAAGGTCATAAAATAATGTGGATTATTAAAGGAAGAAGGTATGTGGTAAGAATTATAGATGGGGAATTTATCGATTTGAAAAAAAGTTGAAAAAATTTTAAAGAAAATAATTTATCGTTTTTTTATTTTAATACTCATCCTTAATTATTTCTTAAAAATTTCTACAGTGTCAAGGATATGATTTCAAAAATTGGACTCCAGTTGATTTTTAATCATCGTTCTACACTTTTTTAATATGAATAATAAAAAAGTATTAGAAAATAAGGAGCTAATTATAATTAGAAATCCGTTCCTTTCATTTGCTTGCTAGAGTAATTAATGCTATTTCACGCTTAATTCTTTTCCATTTTTTTTTTTTTACATTTTTTTTTAATATGAATATGTTTTATATTAGATAAAGAAGAATTGTATATTTTCGACATTAAATATGGAATCAAAAAAAAATATTAAAATTAAGCCTGAATCTTCAAATAAAACAAAGATCATTTTCCAAGATGCTTGTAACAATGAGGATCTTTTTGCAAAATTTGGTGAATCTCTTTCAAATAAAGAAAATGATATAAGACATTATTTATTAACTCAAACACCGATTTTGGGAAGAATACCTGCGATTAATGAGATACGAGAAAACTTTCGGCATATCTCTAATGATACATTTAGGAAGATTATAAATCGATTAGACGAAGTTGATGCTATTCACCTTAATGAGAGTAAATCGATGATTGAAGCCGCTTATCCATTTTCCGGTCCTAAAACGGATCATTTAATTAAATTCAAAAAAGATTCATTCAAGAATATTTATGCAATGTGTGCTATAGATGCCTTAGGAATACCATTCATGTTAAAAAATGATATTGAAATACGATCTAAATGCTTTCATTGTGAGGATGAGATAAACATTGAGATTGTTAATTATGAAATAACATCGGTAATTCCAAAAGACCTTGTTGTATGGGGACACATGGAATACTCTTGTTGTGCAGCAACATCCTTATGCAATAATATCAATTTTTTTTCATCCGAACAACATTTTGAGGAGTGGGTAGAAAGTGTAGGTAAAAAGAAAGGATATCTTTTACAAATTCAAGAAGCCTTTTATTTAGGAAAGCTTTTTTTTGAAAACCGGTTAAAAAATTGATATTTACTAATTTTAACCTTTTGAATTTTCTAGAATTAATTCCAAATACGACTTCTTAATTGAATCTTCTTTATGAATTCCAAATAAATCTAGAAATTCAAATAACATTTCACGAGATTCTTCGATTTCTTTCTTAGAATCTGACAGATATTCAACTTCGACGAAATATTGTCCTAGTGCGGGTAAAAAGTCTATAAGCGCCTCAATATTGTAATTTTTATATTGAAAGAGGAAGAGCTCTCTTTCTTTTTTTACAGTTAAGACTTCTTGAAATCCCAATAACCCAAATATTTCTTTCATTTTTTCAATATTCTCGATTTTAATATCAATTTCTTCTCGAGTTTTCGTTAATGTGTCAATTTTTTTACCCTTGTACGTTAAAAAATAATCCGTTTTAGTATCTTTTCTTTTACTGTTTTTATTAAATTTAATGGATTTTCTAAGCCTTAACGCTTCATCGGTTTGTTTAAAATCCCTTAAACCTTTGGGCATGTTATAATATGTATCTTCATGTAACAAGGAAAATTTATAAGAACCGTAATTTGACTCAAACTTTTTTCTCATCGAAATAGGATCAGAAATTTGTATCTTAATTTCTACTTCAATCATTTATTAATTCTACTTTCCTCTGATAACAATTATAATCTATTATTTTTTATTAAGTATTAATAGTTGTAAACGAAGATGATATTTTATCTCCCAGAACAAAAACCTAGCTCAAAATCTTGCGCAAGAATATGGATATTTACCCTATATGATTGAAAGGTATATGCAATTTTTAGGATTAGATGGTACTATTAAATTGCTAAAAGCAAATGAAAAACCCTTAATACATTCTATTCGAGTTAACAACCTCAAGATTAAAACGAAAGATTTAGAAGAACGCTTAAATCAAAAAGGATTTGAATTAGGGTCGATTAACTGGGTTTCATACGCGTTCAAAATCTTAAAAGAGACTTATAACATCGGATCTCTTCATGAATATTTACAAGGTTATTTTTATATACAAAATATTGCTTCTATGCTTCCCCCCATTATTCTTGATCCAAAATCACATGAAGTCGTAATCGATATGTGTGCCGCACCAGGAGGAAAAGCTACACATTTATCCCAATTAATGGACAATAAAGGAAATTTAATTTTAATTGAAAAAAACAGAAATAGGATTCCTGCGTTAGAAGTTAATCTGCGTAGAATGGGTATTATAAATGCGACCGTATTAAATTTTGATGCAATAAATATATCAAATTTAAAGATTACAGCAGACAAAATTTTATTAGATGCTCCCTGTACTGGCGAGGGATTGATTAGACAAGACATTAGTAGGAAAAAAAGCAAAAAAATTAGAGATATTGAAAAAATGTCTTCTATTCAAAAGAAATTGCTTAATTCAGGGCTAAATGTTTTAAAACCGAATGGAGAATTACTTTATAGTACGTGTTCCATCGCTCCTGAAGAAAATGAGTTTGTAGTTCATGATGTATTAGAAGAACGGACGGATGTTGAAATTATCAAAACATCAGAGTCTTACGGTTTGGAAGGATTAACAGAAATATATGGAAAATCACTTAGACCAAATTTAAAATATGCTCATAGATTGTATCCACACATTCACGATACTATTGGATTTTTTATTTGTTTAATTAAAAAACTTAGTAAGTAATCCTTAATTAGAAAAATAATCTTGCTTTTACTGAGTTTTCCTTAGATATATACCTTTATCACTTAGATTTATGGCAATTGTATCTTTGGAATTTAAACTATGGATTATCTGATGATCACATTGCGACTGACTAATCCCTATTACCTCGTTCAAATCATTTAAGACTAATAAAAAATCCTTCTTCTTAAATTCTTGAGGAATTTTATGAATCATTATTTTTGAAATATTATTACCGTACAGAAATGATTTTTCTCCTTTTTTATTTAGCAATAGTTGGTGAAATTCAGAAAATATCCCATTTTTAAATAGAAATTCAGCACCTTCTAGGCTTAAGAAGAAAGAATCTTTCTTGATAAAGCCAAAATATTGACCTACTGAATGGACAATATTTTTATCGTTAATTAAATCTAAAGATTTTTTTTGAACAGCTGTTAGTAGAAATATCATGGGATAATTATTCTTAATCTCCTTTTCATTAAATGAAATAAATAAAAAATATTGTTGTTCATCTAAGTTTTGAAGTATTTTCGATGAGATGGTAGAAAGAGAGCGTAGAATAATTTGTTTTTCAAAAGAAGTTATCTGCCTAAAATTTTCTAAATCGTTCATAATCAATTAAAAAAGAAAGAATAAAGAAATTGTATTATTAATATTTAAAATTCATTAAATCTTTTATATGATTTTGAAAAACCTAGATCGGAACCACACGCAATTCACTGATAGGATAACGATTAAAGCTTTCATAGCCATGTTCTGTAAATGCTCCTGAAGAACCTACCCAAAGGCCTTTCTGTGTATTAGGTATATTCACCCATACATGCACCGTAACAGCTTGACCGGCTTTTAACTCGAAATCATCGAACCCACGTGCTATTTGATAATATGGATTGTTTGGTGCTGCCCCCATGAATGGAAGTTCGTTCATTGCGCTCCAACCGCTTACTAATAGGCTTGAAGTTTGTTCAAAGCCGGCATCATAAATAGGTTGCAGGAAAGGAGAAATTTCGGAACCCTTCATACCAGTTTTTAGACCCGAAATTAAATTGTCATGTACTTTAGCAGCAACCTTGAAAAGTTGTTCATATTCCGGTGTAGGATAACCAACAAACCAAGTACCCCAGAGTTTCCCCCAGTAATTACCATATCCAAGCGTAAACTCTGTCATGAGGAAATCACCTGCTTTAACACGTTTATTCGTGGGGTAACTATCAGGATAGAATCCCGTTGGATTTTCCATCGAACAGGAACTGATATGCCCAAAGGGGAAAGTTGCTCCATGACGGGCAGCTACACCTTCCATTGCACGTCGTAAGTCTGAATGAGTTACTCCGGGACGCGTCATTTGAAAAACCTCTTCATGAGCAAGATCAGTGATGATTCCTGCACGTCTGAGCACTTCAAGCTCCTCCTTACTTTTATTAAGGCGTAGGTTATTAAACCAGGAGGTGGCGTTTTCAAATTTTGCGTCTGGAAGATTCTTTATCAAGGTTTCACGCTGTTCAGTGAATAAGGTGAAATTTCTATATGATACCGCACCAGGTCCTACGATACCAATACATCCCTTCTCAAGGTGAAGTTCTTTGACATATTTTGCTATATTATCCAAGCAATCTCCGCTTCGTATATCCTTTACGTAGGAAAACTCAAGTGCGTTTGGAACATGATATGGCATTGCGAGAAACATCGAAGGCTCACCTTCTGCAGGAACAACAAGAAAGGTCTCAACTAGAGCAGCATAGCGGGTAAGATACTGGAAATTCACCTGACCTGGGCTATTTCCCAAACCCAAGCATCCGTGAACTAAAAGTATATCTATTTCCTTGTCTGTCATCTCCTTTCGCACATTAGCATAACGACATGCCATCTCTTCCACCGAAAACATTGGAAAATAATCGTTATCAAGTAAGGTGCTTAATGTATTCTTATGATTTTCATTCATTTTTATTTCTCCAATTTATAAGGTAAGATTTTGATTGAAATAGAAAGAAATAAGAAGTTTTATAATTATTAATTTTTAAAGGATAAAAAATTGTGTTATCTAAAAATGGGAATTCGAAAAATAGAAGATGAAATCGATTTAAAGGAAGCCATGAAAAAAAAAGCTGCTGAATTGCAAATGAAGGATATGCAAGCCAAGGCTTCTGTTGAAAAATTTACAAAAGATCGATTACGAGAGCTTGCGAAAAAGCATGGGATTCTATTAGCTTTAACTCCTGAGTTGAGAGAAGAAGTAAAAGAATTGCAGAAAAAATTTAACATTCCCTCTTCTAAAATAATAACCGAACAGATTACTGAACATGATGTACTTAGAAAATTCTCTAAAATTGACCACCAAAAGCTAGGAATGCTAGCATATCAAAGAGTATTGATGAGTAAAGAAGAGACTGGAGGAATTATACCATTATCTGAAGTGTTTGAGTTAGTTAATACAGGAATTTTGAAAGGAAATGTTCAAACTAAAGATGTAGAGAAGGCATTAAAGCTTTTAAAGAAAACGAGAGTTATTGATGATCTTACAGAATTAGATTCAGGTGCAATTATGGTGCGATTTTTCCCTATTCAATATACGGGAGATGAAACCAAAGTTGTTGAATTAGCTAAAGAAAAGGGATTGCTTATCCTAGAAGATGTGTGCGTTAAGTTGAATTGGTCCCAAGATCGTGCACTTCGGGCTTTAGAATCACTGGAAAAGAGTGGAATCGCAAAATTTAGAGAAAATATTTTAACGGGGAAGCAATGGTTTTTCCCTTCGATTTAGAATAAGGCTTTTACTCCAAAGTAATTTTCAAAGCTAACTGCCCATTGTCTAATTTAAGTACCTTAGCTTTACGATTTTTTGCTAAAATTTTAAAAATTAATTCTAAATCCTCTAAAGGTAGATTGGAAAAATCCTCCTCTTTTGCTTCCCTAAGTTCATAGATCATAATAGGCTCTATCTTCCCATTATCATAAGCCCATCTATATATCTCATCTGACCATACTTCAAGGGTTTTCCAGTATACTCTTAATATCTCTTTCTTTTTGGAGAGCCATTTTGCTTGTTTTTGATCAATTAGCTCCTCTGCTATCTCTATTATGTACTGTTCTCTATTAGAAAAATCTGAAAAGGGTTTTTGAGAATTCAACTCTCTAATATATATAATATGGAGAACAGCAAATCGAGCGAAATCAAAAAGAACTTTTGCCCATTCTGTTTTCCAAGAAATATAATCATTTTTTTGTTTATTCTTCTCGGGCATCGTATACATAAATTTTTTCCGCTCTTCCTGTATCCAGGGGTAAGCTGTTAATAATTCATCATAAGCTGTTAGTTTCTTTTCTAATAACCCTTTTTCTCCTATGATTTCTTCCTCAAGTTCTTGAAGTTCCGTTTCTATTTGGTCTGCGTGCTTTCTATAAATTTTACTATCAATATCTCCTACTTGAGCATTCAAAATGCTTTCAAGTTTGTCAAATTCGTCTTCAATATAACTCAAGTCTGCGATTTTCAAGTCTTCCTCTCTAATGATGTGTTTTTGGGCGGCTTCTTTTTCTAGCGTTTCTTTTTCATTCTTTAATTCTCTTAATCGTAAAAGTTCCTTCCTTAATTCCACTAATTCTTTTTCCGCTTTTTCTTTAACTTCTTTAGGAATCTCTTCTGTTTTTTCTCGTTGTCGTTCCATCTTAATCTTTTCTCTTATGATTCTTCTCCGAATTCGTCTGCCCATTCATTATATTGCTTCATTAATGCTTTATTTGTCATTGGTTTGACTCTTTTAAGTGTTTTTTTAAAATCATTTAGGGTAATATCCCTCACATTTACTTCTTGATCAGAATTCTCTAGAAGACCACCCATATCTAATTCACGAATAGGCAACATAATCACTTCACGACATACATTTGCTATATCTCTTCCAGAATAACCTTCAGATCTGACTGCTAATTCAATATAGTCTTCATCCGTTAAGTCAGTATTTACTCCTTCAGTATGGATTTTAAAAATTCCTGCTCTTGCCTTCATGTCTGGAAGAGGCACATGGACTCTCTTTTCAAACCTGCTTAACATTGCATTATCGATATCCCAAGGGCGATTTGTTGCTCCTAAGACTAATAATGGTTTATCATGAGTAGATTTTAGTCCTTGAATTTCACTTAAAAGTTGAGTTTTAACCCTTCTTTCACCCCCACTCTCAGAACCTTCCCCTCGTTTCGTTGCAATTGAATCTATTTCATCCATGAAGATGAGACTTGGTGCTTTTAATCGTGCAATTTTGAATAATGCACTAATCAACTTCTCGCTTTCTCCTAACCATTTACTTAACAAATCCGCAGAAGAAGCACTAAAAAACGTAGCGTGGCATTCGGTTGCAGCTGCTTTTGCTAAGAGCGTTTTACCACATCCAGGAGGTCCGAAAAGTAATATTCCAGACCAAGGTCTTCTAGCACCAGTGAATAATTCTGGTTTTGCTATTGGTAAAACTATAGCCTCTCTTAGAGCTTGTTTCACATTGTCTAAACCAGAAATATCTTCCCAATTTACTTTAGGTGATTCTGTTACAATCGTTCCCGATATCATATCAATGAGTTCTTGTTCTTCTGAAGAAACTCTACTTGCGTCAGAGGAAGAATCATCGACATCTTTAGAGGAATCAAAAGACCCTGATCTCTTCGCTCTTGGTCCACCAAGATGTGATTTAAGTATTTTTGCTCGTTCAACATACTCTTCGATATTTCTTTGACACAAACTTCTCATTTGAGGATTCTTATTATATTGCATAAATTGCATGAGGATTTCTGCAGCTCTTTGATACTTATTTAACGCTTGCCGATATTTTCCTTGATTATCCAAAGCAACTGCTTCCTTTGCGGTAGCAACAGCATACTGATAAAGCTTACTATCAACACTAGACATACCAAATTCAACCTTTAAGAACTAATTATCTATCTTATATAATTTTTAATATTTATAGCTAATGTAATTTAACATTCTGTATATTTAATATTTTTATCAGTATCTATCAAATTTATTCTTTAAACAATCTAGAATAAAGATTGGTCTCCAAAAAATTAAATACCCATCATAGCATTTATATATTATATATTCACTATTAATTGTTGATAAATATGGGTTTTCTAAAGGATATCTCAAAATGGCTCTCTGGTGGAAGGAAAACTGATTCGGTTCGTTCTGCATCGATTAAATTAAAAGTCTTTAATAAAAGATTGATGCGACAAGTCAAAAAACTAGAGATTAGTGGTAAACTCGCCAGAGATAAGGCAGTAAATCTGCGAAGACAAGGCGATATGGAAGGTTCTAAGTTCCATGCGAGAAACTATCTTCAAATAAAAAAACAATCTAGGGCTGTAGAAATGTTTCGAACAAATTTAGAGGGATTGCAATTCAAATTAGATCAAGCAAATGCCGTTAAAGACGTTTCCCAAATCATGACCGGTATTGCCCAATCTCTCGCTGTTTTAAAAAATCAACTCTCAGTTCCTCAAATTCAAGAAGTAATGAGTCAGATTGATATTGATATGGAGGAGTTTGCTGTAACTGCGGATATTGCTACAGAGGGGATGGATAGTATCTCTATTGACACTGCCGTAACAGATTCAGATGTAGGAGATGTTTTAGGAGAAATAGATGCAGAAATCCAGGTAGAGATGGGTGCTGCTTTACCGACTGCTGCTTCAGATGAAAAAATAGCAGAATTAGAGAAGGAATTAAATCGATTGAAATCAGACGAATAAAGTATTATAGACTTTTTTTATCATATCGAATTTTCTTTTAATTTTTGATAATAGAGCCTTTTTCGAACATTTGTTTTCCTTTCTTTGGATTCTATTACATTTAAGATAAATTGATAATTTAAATATTCTGAGCCCTAAGTAATTATTCTATCTGAAATTTTTTTATTTTTTTTATAAATTTCAGTATAATGAAATTAGTAGAATTAGAAAAGGAAATAATTCGACATAAATCTGATGAATAAATTTGGTTTCCAAACTTTCCCGGTAATTAATAATTTTTATTAGAACTTGATTGTAAATCTTTATGCAATTTTATTCATCAAAAACATCATCGAGAGCTTCCTGAGCTTGTTCTTTTAACTCCTCTATATAATCTTGAAGCTTTTCTCCTATAGGTTCGTTTTTTATTACTTCTAAGATTCTTTTTTCTGCTATTTTCTTGAATTTCTTGGGAACTATCTTTCGAATACTTAATTCAATTTTCAGAAGGCTTAGTAAATATTTTAATTCTTCAGAGGGTTTTTTATTGTCGATAATCACAGAAAATATATCATTTAAGATTTTATCTTTTTCTATTGGATCAGTTACTTGATATCTTCTTTTAAGCATTTTTTTTCCTAAATATTTTATAATCCCTGAAGTTTCCAAATGTGAAACTAGGAGTTCCTTAATGTGGGATCTATTAGACTTTTTCAAAAAAGAATAACAAACTTCGATAAATGTTTTATCTCCTTTACTTGATTCTATTAATGTGAGCATCTCTTCTAAAATCATGTCGTTATCTGAGCTTTGATCAATAATCTCTACAACTTATGTTCTAGCAAAATTATTAAAAGACTTCTTTCTATTTTAAAAGTATTCTATAATTCATAAAATTATATTACTCAAGTGAATATTTTGATTTTTCCAGAATTAATTACAATTGGGAGTAACACTTTAGATATATTAATTCAGATCGATGATATATTGCGATTTGAATTATTTGATAAGGATATAGTAAAGAAATATACCGCGATTGAATACTCTCGCAAACTAAACGTTAAAGATGTAAAATTTGTTCCCGGTGGATCAGGTGCTAATATAGCGGCAAATTGCTCTATGTTGGGATTAAAAACTGCATATGTAGGTGTAATGGGAAATGATTTTTCCGCGGAAATTTGTTTAAGCGATTTAGCAAAACGAGGTGTAGATCTTTCGCAAGTTATTCAAACTGATGAAGATTGTACTGCCTTATCAATAATATTAAGGACTGAATGGGGAAAAGATCGAAGTATTCTTGCTTACAAAGGTGCAAATAATTTGCTAAAACCATCGGATGTGAAAGATGAATTTTTTACCAATATTAAAGCATTTGCTTGGACATCTTTAACTACGGAACATAGTTGTAAAGCCATTGAAAAAGCAATTAATCTCACAAAGGATAATGGTGGAGTTGTTTTCGCGGCTCCTAGTATGTCAATAATTAAAAATGCATCAAAATGGGCAAAAACTCTGATTTCTAATTCTGATATAGTATCCTTAAATTTAGAAGAAGCTCAAGAGTTTACTGGTGAAAATAAGAAAACATTAATGATCAAAAATTTCTTAGATATGGGTGTTAGACTTATCTCTATAACTGACGGTCCTAACGGTTCAATCATTTCAGATGGTAAAACTATCATAAATAGTGGTGTTTATAGTGGGAAGGAGCCTATTTCTGATACAACTGGCGCTGGAGATGCATTTTTAAGTGGAATTCTAATCTCAACTTTAAATAAATTCCCTTTAGATAAAATGTCTAAATTTGCTACCGCGATGTCTTACTTAGAATGTAGAGAAGTGGGAGTACGAGAAGGACTTCCTGAAAGCTTACAAGAATTAGAGGATTTTATATCTAATAATACAATTAAACAAGTTATTTCTGAAATTGTCTAAAAATATCAATTTGATATTTAGAAACATTAAATTTTAATTTTTTAAATTATTATCATAATAAATTTATGCGCTCTTAGTATAGTGGTCATTATGCCAGGTTGCCATATTTTAATGAATTATTAGAATGCAAACACTTGGCGGCCCGGGTTCAATTCTTGGGATCAATTAGATTCTTAGGGAAAATCCCGGAGGGCGCATATTCTCTTTTTTTAACCAAAATTATAGAATAAAAGAGTTTAAAATATAATATATTCCGCTATATAATAATTCGTGAAAGACTTGTTTCACGAAAATATTTTAAATATTTTACTTTAGTCTAAATGAAATTTAATTTAAAATAATGAAATGTGTGTTTAATATTGAAAACAATTATTATTTACGATACAAAACATGGAAATACTAAACAAGTAGCAGAGTTGATTGGTGATGGCCTTAATTCTGTTGAGGAGAATATTATTACCTTTCGAAATGTTGAAGATTTTGATCCTAATAAGGAAGAGGTTTATGATCTGATTATCATTGGAACTCCAAACCATTATGGTAAGCCTACTAAACCTATCAAGAAATTTATTCAAGATCTCCCTAAATCTTCGTTAAAAGTAAATTCATTTACTGTTTTTGATACATATATGTTCAAGGATTATGAAAAAGTAGTAAAGAAAATGGAAAAGAGAATTAGTAAGCTTATACCAAGTCTAAATCGAGTAAGCTCTGGTTTATCAATAAGAGTGGCTGCGACAAAAGGACCAATCTTAGATGATGAACTTCCAAAATGTAAAGATTTCGGGATAAAATTAGCAAAATAAATGTTAAAATCCTTTTTTTTTTAAACTCAAGATTAAAAATATCCGAGAAAATCAGAAACTCCCTCTATTTTCGGGATTTCTACTTTGAAATAGTTTTTTACTATATTTAATAGAAATGTTAAATAATCCTTCTTTACTCGCTCTTTTTTCTTCTCATTAATACGATCTATAAGAGCTTTCGTTGTTATTATCTCTTTTTGATTATCACTAATAAATTCTGCCAGTTCTTTTGAAAATTCATATGCTTTTTGAATTTCATTTCTTAAAATGATAAATCCTGTGGTCGGTTCATATTCTGCTAGAAATTTTTGAGTTATGCTTTTTTCAACATTTAATTTTTTGTATTGAAACAGTTTACTCTTACCGTGGATTATATTGCTCTTTTTAAAGACGATATAATCTTCATATTTGACTTTAACCTTCTTATAACTTTCCTCTGACATTATTAGCAATCCAAATTTAAATAAATCTTGCATAGCATTTCTGAAGAAATTTATGATATGATTGTAGAGAAACTGATCCTCAGATAATATGATAATTTTTTTTCCGAAGAATATAGCATTAAAAATAAAAATCATTGATTTTTCAGGAAGATTTAGCTTTATCAAATCAAACCTAATTTGCTCCGCTTCAGGGAGTGCCTTATCATCTTCTTTTTGAGATATTTCCACTTCAGGAGCTTCAATTTTAAAATCAACTATAAAACACTCTCGTACTGTTAAATTATTATCTACATAAGCGATAAAAGAATGGTCACAAATCATTCCAGGTGTAATATTAACTGCTAATAATCCTTTTTTAACATTTTTTACAGCACCATCTAGAATTTCTATTTTATCCCATTTTGAACAAATTGGACATCGAATTTCAAGTTTAGCCATATTAAATCAGAGGAATTTGATTAGATTTATACTAGAGAATGTGAAAAGTAATCTTAATTTGTATTCTTTCTTACCTTTAAATATTCAATGAAGTAATATCAATATAAAAATTTGTAATTAATAATTTGGTTATATTGTATTTTTCGGATATCCTAATATCTTTGAACCCTACCATAGCTTTTTTCTACCAAACTAGCTATTATAAGGCAAGCAATAGCACTTACATTTTCAGCAATTATAAATGACAAAGTGTTATCCAGAAATACCAAACTTATAAAGAAGGTTATGAAGAAAAACGTAATGAACACAGTAAAGACAATTATTAAAGGTTTTGTTATCGGAAAATTTAGGATCTTCTCTAATTTTGTGTTGTTTATCTTTGATTTACGAAATTGGCTTCTTAATTTCTCTCGTCTCTCAATTTGAGCATAACTTTCAAAAATAATCATTGTAGCGAAAAAAATTGCTGCAGTTACTCCAATAGGAATTAAAATAACGACAAAATAATTTCCTATCTCTAAAAAATACTGTCCTATAAATGTGAAAAATAGTTGAATCAGTCCACACATTCCTAGTAATAATAATCCGATTCCAAAATTCTCTTTTGATTTCCAGCGAACTCTAATAGGCATTTTTCCGGTATTTCTTCTATTTATTGGTGGGCCCGGCGCAATTTGAATGCGCGACCTTCTGCACGTCAAGCAGACGTCATACCAGGATGTCCCTTAAAATTTTCATGAAATTTTAAGTCTAGACCACGGGCCCAATTTTTATTATTTTTTTTCTAAATTTGATGAAATCTATTTGTATTAATTTATTGTATTAAAAAATAAATATTTTATTAAAATTGCAAAATTCTTCGAACTTAAACTTACAAATACATTTGTTTAGTGAAAATTTAAAAAAATAAGGATAATTTAAGATTGATTTATTATGCTTTTTTTTCTCTTAAAGCTCTAATCATTGGTAAATCTTTTCCAGAAAGAATTTCTAGCATAGCGCCTCCAGCTGTAGAAATAAAAGAAATGCCATCAGCTAAACCTGACATTGCTGCCGCTGCCCCCATTTCACCGCCCCCAATAATTGTTAAAGCTTTATTTTTCTTGGTAGCTTGCACCATTGCTTCAACCATGTCATTTGTGGCCTCTCTGAATATTTCCATTTCAAATATTCCAGGAGGTCCGTTTGCGATAATTGTTTTACATTTCATTATGATTTCTTTAAATTTCTCTACAGTTTTTTCACCAATATCTCCTGTTGTGGTATTGTAAGTGCCAGCTTCATCAATTCCAATCGTTTTTCTATTGCCGTTGTCATCAATAATTAAATCTTCAGGAAGAATAATTTTATCTTTATACTTTTCATAGGTTTCCAGTATCATATCTTTATTTGCTTCCAAGTCTTTAGCTATAATTTTATGATTAGGTTCACCCATATTTTTACCTAAAGCCTCAAAAATTAGAATTGCTGTTAATCCCGAGCATAAGGCATAATCCAATTTCTCATTATCAAAATTATATTTCATAGCTTTAAACTTATCTATTGCTTTTGCTCCTCCAATTAGCATAGCCATCGGTTTATCTGGATCCACCATAATTTTCTTTAATGCATATAATTCATCTGCCGTAATTGGTCCTGCCATCATTTTTGGCCATCCAACAATAGAAGCATGTGCCCTATGAGCTGCCCCAAAAGCATCCACAATGACATAATCAACTAATGGAAAAAGGGTTTTTATCATATCAGTATTTTCTGCTTCCGAAAAATCTTTATATTCCTTCATCTCTCCCTCAAATTTACGAACATTATCAAGAACTAAAACTTCTCCTTTTTTAAGATCTTTTATTGCCTGAATTGCCTGATCTCCATAGATATCTTTCACAAATTTTACTGGACGACCCAAATATTTTTCTATCTCTTTCGCATGGATGTCAAGATCAGTAAAGTCATCACTACCTGGACGAGATTGATGTGCAAGAATAATAACTGCACTTTTTTTGAAATATTTGTTCAATGCAGGGACTAGTGCTCTAATTCGAGGGGAATCTCTTATCAGCATCGTCTCAACATCAATATTGGAGTTGATATCAACCCTCATTAACACTTTTTTACCTTTTAAATTTACGTCTTTATATGAAGTATAATCAATTTTCATAAGTTATATCACTTCAGATTAGGATTTATAATTGAAATTGTAGTAATTTATAATTATTTTAAATGGTTATTATCTTTTTTTAAAAATTGTAAATTAGAAAAATACAAAATGTATGAAGTCTTATTCATTTTTATAAACGATTTATTTTAAACATCTTATTTCATTAAATTCTCTTAAGGTATCGTACTATGAGTGAAATTAAAGATATTTTATCAAAATTATTGGAGAAAAAAGTGTCTTTAGAAGAAGCTGAAAGGTTATTAAGAGCAAATCAAGTTGAAGAAGTAGGAGACCTAGCTAAATTGGATATCTTCCGTAAAACAAGGACAGGGGCCCCAGAAGTCATTTTTGCTCAAAACAAAACATCTCAAATGGTAATAGAAATAACAAAAAGATTTTTAGAAAGTAAAAAATATGCAATAATCTCTCGGTATAATGAAGATCAGAAGAATCTCATACTCGAATCATTTGATAAATCCACTGAATATGATCTTGAGATCAGTAAACTTGGAAAAATAATTGTACTAAAGGAAAAATCATATAATTTCCCTAAAAAAAAGGGAATAGTAGGAGTTGTGACTGCTGGAAGTTCAGACATCCCTGTCGCTGTAGAAGCAAAAATTATTGCAGAATCGATGGGATGCAAAGTTGTTACATCTTATGATGTTGGTATAGCAGGTATTCATCGTCTTTTCTCTCCCTTAAGTGAAATGATTAAAAAAGGTGTTCATGTAATAATAGTCTGTGCCGGGATGGAAGGGACTTTACCTGGAGTTGTTGCAGCTCTTGTTGATGTTCCCGTAATTGGGGTTCCAATTTCAAGCGGTTATGGCATGGGAGAAAAAGGAAAAGGTGCCCTAGTTACAATGTTACAATCATGTTCCCCGGGATTATTAGTCGTAAATATTGATAATGGTTTTGGTGCTGGTGCTTCAGCTGCGATTATTGCTAATAAGATCGCGGATTAGTTATAATTTTCATAATAAACTAATCTTTAATTCTCAATTTCGCATTTAGTAAAAAATATGTTTTTTCAATTTGGCTAACCTTAACTAGGAAAATTTTATAAATATTCGGGTTGAAATAAATTTCATTTATTTAAAATTAAAAATAGATGTAAATTATGACACCAACACCTGCTTCAACTGAAGCTTTATCTAAGCTTCGTGAGCTAAATCCAGAATTTGGATGGTATATTATTCCATTCCTCGTTTTAGTTCTATATATATATGGAGTGGAAATTAAGAACGCAAGAGAAACAGGAAATTGGAGTACAATTTTCGCGGGATTAACTCTTTTAGGTCTAGATTTAATTAATGAAATATGGAATGGACTTATTTTTGCCTTTACTAATGTATCTGCATTTTGGACAACACCAGGAGCAAGTGCCTATATTATTTTAATTGGATGGAATATTGAAATTGCTTTTATGTTTTCCATTGCGGGGATAGTATTTGCTAAATTTCTACCTGGTGATAAGAACAAGAAAATGCTAGGACTTCCTAATCGGTGGGCTTATGCGATCGGCTTCACAATCTTTTCGGTGTTTGTAGAAATATTATTAAACCGAGGGGATTATTTAATTTGGGAGTATCCATGGTGGAATTGGTACAATCCAATTCTTATCTTCCTAATAGGATATTTTCATTTCTTTGTAGGAGCATTCTATGTTTATGATTTGCCAGATAGAAAGTCAAAAGTGAAAGTAGTCGGAATAATCTATGGCATAGGAATTGTGTTGTTATGCATATTTCTCCCACTAGGTATTGCAGGAATAATTAATTTTTAAATTTCTTTTTTTTCTTCGAATTCCGTAATCTTAAATGAACTAAAATAGAATTATTAGCCCTTTTTCAATTTCTTTAGTGGTATAATTTAACCTAGATAAGTATTTATATTAAAATTAATATAATAGATATTGAACTTATTTTAATTTAAATAAAACTATTAAAAAAATTCTAAAGAATTGTAGTTGAGACCGCGATGGTCGCATCTATTGAACATGAAGAACTTTTTGAGAAATCAAAAAAATTTTTCGATGAGGAAGATATCGATAACACCTTAGATCACTATGAAAAAGCATTAGAACGTTTCGATCGGTCAAAGCATAAAAATAAATCAGACTACATCAATTTCCTACAACTAATTTTAGATTATTGCCAAGAAAACAAATTACCCGAGCAGGAAGCATTAGTATTAAGAGCATTAGGAAGAACACACT
Source organism: Promethearchaeota archaeon (assembly GCA_019894875.1). Next base: position 20,937 of record JAGXNR010000006.1, read on the forward strand.
CTCTTTTTAAACAGCATGCCGAAAGTATGAAATATCATTATCAATCACTAAAAATTCAAAAAAGACTAGGGAAAAAAGTTGAAACTGCTGAAGGTTTGGTATTTCTAGCAGAAGATCTTGAAATATCTGGCAATTACGATAAAAGTATAGAAACTTTTCAAGAAGCATCAGAATTATTCCAAGATTTAGGAAAACTAAGAAACGTCAAGGATATAACAAAGGAATTAAAAAGATTAAAAGAATTTTCTAAAGAAATGGTTGAAGACGAGTATTTGTTAAACAAGTTTAATGTTGATAAATATTAAATCAGATCAACAATGAGGCTTTTTAACTTAACCAATTTTTTTTTCAATTTTATTATAATCACTTTACTTTTTCATAAAATCTGGATTTAAATAACCTTGCAGTCTGATTTGAATCTTTCTTACAGGAATTCCTGAATCTTCGCTTATCTTTTTAATATCTTCATATTCGGGTTTAATATTGACTATATCCTTATTATTTAGAGTCTTTATAAAAGAGATCTTAAAATTTACTTCATAGTTTTTCCCATTAATTTCAACATTACGTTTTTCTTGAGTTCGTTCAATACAAACCCGGTTCATAGTATAATATCTCACCCCTAATGTCCCTAATTCATGGATCAATTTTTCAATTAACCCAAATGTATTTTTTGGATGACAAAGAACTTTTATTATGTAACTAGGTCGATTTTTTTTTGTAATACTTGGAATTATTTGAACATCTAAAATTTCTTCTTTTTTTAATTTATTAATAAAATCCCCCAGTATTTCTCCTGATACGTCATCCACATCAGTTTCAAGAATTGATATATCTTCAACATATTTTTGTAAAGGATGGAAAGAATCAACGCTATCGGTATCAAAAGCATTTCCGTAATATAATCGAAAAATGTTTAGGAAGTTTTTGAAAGATTTTTGACCCGTGCTATAAATAGTCTTCTTTATTTCCATCTCAGGTAGAAATTGGGTGATTTTAGGATTTAAATTTGTTAATAATGCCGCTCCCGTAGGGGTTACTATCTCTGATTCAATAGGACCACCATAAGTGAGTAAACTTGATTTTTCTAAAATCTTTAAAGTTGCGGGAGCTGGAACAGTTAACATACCGTGAGCTGTTTTAACTTTACCACCCCCCAAGGGTATCTTGCTACAGTAAATTTTAAACATGTCATCAAAACCATTAATCGCATCCAAGATTACTGTTACCCCTAGAATATCTATTAAGGTATCAACTGAGCTAAGCTCATGGAGATGAATATTTTCTGCTAATTCACCATGAACTTCTGCTTCTGCTTGGATTAAAGAATTTAAAACCTTATCGGCATAATTCTTTGCAGAATCAGAAATTTTTTTATCATTTAAATATGCATTTAAAGAATTTCGAAGTGTTGTAGCTGATCTGTGATCTTTTTTTTCAGTAATTTCAATTTTCAATTGGTTTGTTTCTATTCCAGATCGAAGTATTTTCATCAATTCAATATTTAGCTTTGATACACCGGGTAAGTAATTTTTAAGTTCTGTTAATTCCTCTAAAATTTCATTTGGGTTTGAAACTAAGCCCAAGAGAGAAGCAAGAAACATATCTCCGGATATTCCCGAATTATTCAAATCTAAGTATAATATTCTCATTTTGTTGTTCAATTAAAATTGGTATAAAACTCAATAATTAAGCGATATTAATTTTATAGTATAACATTATTCAAGTACAATAAAAAAATAAAGTTACTTCATTTATGTTATAATAAATATTCAAATGAGAATCAAATGAGATTCAAATTTAAAAATCAAAAATAATCATTGCTCTCGAAGAAGTATATAAAAACGACCTTGATATTGATCTATTTTAAGAATTGGTAGAAAACTCGATTATTAAGTGATAACAATTTTATAAGTAGATTATCTATTTAATAATATTAAGAAATATTAAAAATAACTTAAGTTTTCAATTTTAGGACGCCATTATGAGTGAACTTCAAACTCTAAAATGCTATTTGAACCAGTTACCCGCAACATTACTTAAATTATTACATGTTGAGCCCCCCTCTGGTGTTATACCAGAAGCTATTCAACAAGTATTGGATTTATATCAAGATATTGAACGTATTAGTATAAATTTAATCGATAATTTTGGACTCTTTGAAATAACATACCTTAAACCGCATTTTATGATCTCTAACTCGGAAGTTATGTTATTACTTAGTACAAGAAACCCATACACATTAGGAGTATTACATCAACTTATTTATGGTGGTTTCGAAAAGGAACCAAATGGATTTCACCTTTTACGATACTTAAACGATAATGAAAAAACATCTTGTTTCATTGGGAGGAAAAAAGACATAGAACGCTATGATGGGGGAACTAAATCTATTCCCAAAGATTCGGATATGAGTACTTGGGTTCAAAGTGCTCAAGCGATTAACACTTATGACCTTTCTTGGATGCATTATTTAGATTTTGAGAATTTGCATAAGAAACAACAACAGTTAAAGCAAAGAACACCAGAAGATCTAATTGAAAAATTAATTAATAGAACTGATAAATGGATCTTAAGTAATTACAAACAATTAAGGCAAAATTCTTTAATGATTATCATCGGAGATCATGGTAGAAGTAAATTAGATTTGGAATATTCTGGTAAAATAGCTCAATGGCGAGAAGCAAGTGTACCTATCGCGATTTTCATAAAGAAATAAATTTAATCTTTTATAAGCAATTAACGATTTCCCTGCTGAAAATGGAGGAATATAAACGATTTACAGTCTCTCTTCCTGAAAAATTATATGAACAGTTCGAATTATTTAGAAATAAAATGGGAATTTCCCGATCAGATGCGATTAGGAAAGCAATGCATACTCTTATGATTAGTGAAGAAAATCTTTCGCTTAGTTCTGGAGATGCAGTCGGCTGTATTACAATTATTATGACCCATGAGCATCCTGATATAAAACAAGAGGAGCATTCTCATGACGCTTCTCATAGTGCTGACCATGATCATGATTATGGTTCTGGTTCAATGTATGCAAATGTTCATCAGACTGATGAATTACTGAAAACTGATATTCAACATCATTTTTATGATATTATTATATCTACAATGCACATTCATTTAGAATTTGAGAAATGCTTAGAGATTATAGCGGTTTCTGGGCTGTATGCTCGTGTTAAAAAACTTAAAGATGAATTGCAGAAATTAAAAAGCATTCTCTCTGTTGGATTTTTTATAATTGATAAGAAATCAAACGAAGAAGTTGAGAAGAAGAAAAAATAAGAATAATAGATTCCAAACCTCTAAGAAAGAGTCCAAGGTATAAGGCGATTTGGGAAGGAATTTTTATTCTTAATTTATTTTAGGTTGTGTGTGTTTAACGTTACAACTAATATGAAAAAATTTAGATTTAAATTCAAATGCAGTACGAATTTAGTAATTTCTTAAAAAAATTAAAACAAAATAAAAAAAAAACAGATTTAAAGCTTAATTCAATAATTTTACAGATCTTTTTCTTGAACGGTTTTCCTATTATTTGCTTTAGCTCTCCCAATCGCTTTGTCAAGAACTTCAATTATTGCATCATTAAGGGCAGGTCCGTCAATTAAATCGCCGGAAGTATTACATCCTTTTCCCTTAATATATTCTCGAACTTTGCTTTTTACGAAAAGAGCCTCTACCGCGCCTTTTTTAGCCATTTTTTTATTCCTCCTATAATGATTTAGAAATGATTTAAAATAGATTATATTTTTAATTAATATTCTGTCTTTCTTATTTTTAAACTTTAAGGTTAAATTATCATAAACGATGAATAAAAACCTTCTATATGCAATTCTTGTGAAATGAAAATTGTGTGAAAATGAGGCTCAGTTTTATAATTACTCACAAATCTAAGAAGAATTTCTTAAATTCAAATTGGAAATGATTGAATTCATCCAAAAATACATAAAAAATAGACGAAAATAATTTTTCGAAATATAAGAAGGAGAACTATCTTAATTCTAATATGAAGTATTATGTTGTTTAATCCTTATCTCTAATAAAATACTAAAAAAAAAAATTAAAAATAATTTTTTGTGTTATAATTCTTGATGGATACCTTATTTACACTCTTTTGGAAAGACGAGATGTTTTAATTAAGTCTATAGATCCTTTTCCTGGACCGTTTTTCGATTATTTGCTTTCGCCCGGGCGATTGCCTTGTCAAGAACGTCAATAATTGCATCATTAAGAGCTGGACCGTCAATTACGTCTCCACTAGTATTGCAATCTTTTCCCTTAATATATTCTCGAACTTTGCTTTTAACAAAAAGAGCCTCTACATTACCTTTTTTAGCCATTTTTTTATTCCTCCTATAATGATTTAAAAATGATTTAAATTAAATTATATTCTAAATATAATTCTGTCTTTCTTATTTTTAAACTTTAAGGTTAAATTATCTTAAATGATGAATAGTCACCTTCTAAATGCAATTCTTATAAGGTTAAAATTATGTGAAAATAAGAGTCAGTTTTATAATTACTCACAAGTTTATGAATATTTTCTAAAATATAAATTGGAAATGATTGTATTTACATAGAAATATAGATATAATAGATAGAAATAATTTTTCAAAATATAAGAAGGAGAACTATCCTAATTCTAAAAAATATTGGTAGCCATCAATTTGATCAAAATTACTTAAATCGATAAAATCTTATCTACAATAAAATAGAAAAAGAAACTTAAATTTTTAAAATAATCAATAGTGTAGTAAACCTTGAGTAATACAATATTTTCAAGAGCACCAGTTCGGATCTGTGATATAGGTGGCTGGACTGATACTTGGTATTGCCCTGACGGTGCTGTTTTTAACATCTGTGTTGATCTTTATAGTTACATCAGGATAGTTCCCTCGAGTAGCAAAAAGATAACTATTATTTCAGAAAACCTTAATCTACAAACTATAATTAATGATTTGAACAATATTCATTATGATGGAACCCTTGATTTATTAAAGTCAGCTGTAAAGAGAATGGAAATTAAAAAAGGATTGAATATTTATGTTAGAACAGAAGCTCCTCCTGGTTGTGGAACAGGAACAAGTGCCAGTGTAGCTGTTGCTTTAATTGCAGCCTTAGCAAAAATCTCAGAAAGAAATCTTAAACCTGAAGAAATAGCTAACTTGGCTCATAAACTTGAAGTAGAAGAATTGGAGTTAGAGAGTGGTGTTCAAGATCAATATGCAGCAGCATTGGGGGGTATTAATTTCATGGATATTTCTTATCCTTCAGTTGAAATAACTTCTATCCCAATAAATGAGGAAAGGATCTATGAATTAGAAAGCCAATTGATATTAATCTTTCTAAGTTCCCGTAGTTCTAGTGAGATGCATAAAGCGGTAATTGAAAACTACAAAAAAGGGGACACAAGAACTCTTGATTCATTTGAAACCATAAAATCTTGCGCCCGTGGTATGAAAAAAGCCATTTGCTCTAAAGATCTTGCTTATATGGGAGAATTGATGAATAAAAATTGGACAGCTCAGAAGAGATTACATTCTTTAATGACTAATCCAACTATTAATAAAGCTGAAAATATCTCGATTAGTAATGGGGGATTGGGATTTAAATTAAATGGTGCAGGTGGCGGAGGTTCAGCCACAATTTTAGCAAATATCGGGAAAGAGCATATCTTAAAGAAAAAATTAATGGAAGCTGGTTTTCAAATTCTCCCTGCCAAACTAGACTTTCGGGGTGTTCAAACCTGGGTGGTCTAATTTTATACTATAAATTTCAATAAAATATGTCATATTCATATCATATTAAAAAAGGAAGGGTGGGGAAGAAGAGATAAATGAGGAAATAAATATCTGCTACACCATGTGATCTTCCATATCCTTGGAAGAGGAAGGAAATGCCCATTTCCACAAGACAAAAATTAAAATAAAAATGACAGCCGATGAAGCAGGAAGTAACTGAGAAGGAAGGTATTCAATGAAAAATCCTCCTAATATTGGAGTTATTATCATAGCTATACTGGACAAAGAATTATTTACTCCCATAACACTACCCGTGTCTTCCCTCTTCACTGAATTTGAAACTTTACTTATAAGGACTGGTCGGACAACACCCGTTCCTATAGATAGTAAAGCCATTGGGAGAAACGCAATCCAGTAATTCGTAGTAAAAATGAGAATAGAAAATGTAGCAACCAAAATTAGAATACCTGCTCCTAATATTTTGTCCTCACTGGTAAGTTTTAATAATGGTGTAATCAGCAAACTCTGAAAGAGAACTCTTAGAACACCTACAGTAGTGAAATATAAACTTACTTCTTGGGGGGAAGCTCCTATTTGGACTTGAGCAAACAATACAATAGTTGAAATAAACAGCATAAATCCAAAACTGTAACCGAAAAAAAGCAGCAACAGACCACGAATCCTGGGAGTTCGGAAAAAATGCACAGCTTCCTTATATGGAATAACATCTTCGAATCTCAAGCTTAGTTTCTCTTCTCTCTTCTCTAAGGATTCTGGAAGTAAAGTAATTACTAAAATTATAGAGACTAAGCTAATTCCAGCGGCAACAAACATGGGAATGGAATAATTAAAAACTGATAAGAATGCTCCAATTAACGGTCCAAAAATCATTCCTGCCCCAAAAACAGCACTTGAATAGCTATATACACGAGTCCTATCCTTTGAATGAGTGACATCACTAATATACGCTTGACTAACAGTATAATTGCTTCCTAGCAAACCATCTACTAATCGTGATGCGATTAAAATCCACACATTAGAAGCTAATCCCAGTAGGATAAAACCTGTAAAGGTGCTAATTTGGCTAAATATCAAAACGGGTTTCCTTCCAAATCGGTCACTGAGCTTACCTGTAATAGGACTCGCAAATAGCTGACAAAAACTAAAAATGGCCGCTATAAGCCCTATTTGAAAGTAATTCAATCCCAGGGATATTCCTAAAAAGGGAAGTAAGGGCATAATGATACTGAAACCTAAAACCTCAGTAAACATGATCAAAAAAATAATATAAATCCGTTTATCGAATGGAGTTTTTGGTGGTGAAGACATATTATCCCCGCAAAATGAAACACAGACAGAACTTAATTAATTATGGGTAATGATTATCCGTTATTAATTTTTGGACTATAAGAATGAAAAAAAAAGGATTTAATTATTTTTTTACACTTCAGGAGCAGTCATTCCTATTATCTTATAAGCCTCACCCCGATCACAAATAACTTCAGATTTAGCTTTATAACCTTCAATTTCACTTGAGAAGTACATGTTCATTTTAGCAGTTATTTCTAAAGCTTCCTTCTCTTTTCCTAAAAGAAAGTACACTAAAAATTACCTACTTTTCCCTCCCTTTTTATAGTTTAGATATAAAATATCTTTATGATTATACAAGATCACGCAACTTTCCCTTCTGAGATAAATGAAGATGATAACAACTCATTAATACATAATCTATTTGTTTTTAACAAGTCAGGAGTGTGCTTTTATGGGAGGAATTTTACAGGTTATATCAATGTCGAGAAAAATTTGATTTCCCCTTTTATTACTGCCCTTATGACATTTGCTAAAGAAATGATCGGAAAAAGTTTTAAAATAATCGAAATGGAAGATATTAAAATTGTCATCTTTGAAAAAAATTCAATGTATTACAGTGTATTATGCGACACATATGAAAACTTAACATTTTTAGATGAAATCATATCCCAGATAAATGAGAAACTCACAACTTACCTAATTAAGAAAAATATTAATATTGATGCTGAAATCATTTATGATAGCGACTTAAATGAAACAATTGAAGAGGTCATACGTAAAGCTTTAAGATACGAGTTTGATTCGAAGAACGAGAAAAAGGTTATAAAACTCTTAAAAGAAACAAAATCAAATGATGATATAGAAGGGATTACTTTATTAACCAACCATGGAAAAGTAATATATTCTTCTTTTGGTAAAGCAGATTTAAAAACTTTTATAAAAGAAGTGGAATTTAGAGTAAAGATATATGATAATTCGATATTAAAATTATTTTATACTTTTAAAGATAAGTTCATATTCTCTGAATATATACTAAATACTTATTTTATCATGTTAGTTTTTAATTTAAAAATAAAATTTGGATTAGCTGAACATTATCTAACTCAAATTGTAAATAAAATAAAATCTACTTTAACAGAATAGATATGTTTAATTTGAATTGTTTAATTTTAGATTAAAACTTTTAAAGTTTGACACCTTACACTCATTAACGACTTCCCTATAACACCAATTTAATTTATGATTTATAACGACCAAATTAAAAAAACTCTCTATATAATTTTTAAATAATATTTTATATGTGAAGAAAATATGACAAAATCAGAAGAAAATTTACAAGCTGCCTTTGCAGGTGAATCACAAGCAAATCGTAAATATTTAGCATTTGCAGAGAAGGCTGATAAGGAAGGATTTCCTCAAGTAGCGAAAATTTTTAGAGCCGCAGCAGAAGCAGAAACTGTTCACGCTCATAACCACTTAAGGGTACTTGGCGGCATTAAATCTACTAAGGAAAACCTCCATGCTGCTGTAGAAGGGGAACATCATGAATTTACTAAAATGTATCCTGCATTTTTAGAAGATGCTAAAGCAGAAGAAAATAAAGGTGCTGAAAGATCGTTCAATTATGCTAACGAAGTTGAAAAAGTACACCATAAATTATACACAAATGCCCTTGAAGCTGTCGAAAGCGGTAAAGATTTAGAAAAACAAGACGTTTATATATGTCCGGTATGTGGTTATACACATGAAGGAAAACCCCCCGAAAAATGTCCTGTTTGTGGTGCTGCAGAAAAAGTTTTTCGGCAAATTAAATAATCTAATATTTTTTTTATTTTTACATTTTCCAAGGAGTGTAACACTCTTGTATTTTTAATAAATAATTGTCAATTGAGAGATTTGTTTGTTCTTCAGCTCTGCGTAATGCACTATAATTAGCACCATTTTGATAATAATTTATTAAAAGCTCTGAGATTTCTTGATCTCCTAGGGAAATGATTGTTTGAACTCTAGCATCTGTGACTATCTTTTTAAATTTCATAAATTTTAATTTAACTGATTTTAATCCTTTTAATTCACTTTCGATTGTCTTATATTTTAAAATTAGATCGTTCAGTTTCTCTTTTAAGTAATAAGAAACTTCCTTTTCGTAGGGTGTATTTAATTTGGGTATTAAGGGATTAATATTTACCCTTAAGGAGGCAAATTCAAAACCAATATGATCAATTGTCTTAATTAAACTAATTATTTCTTCAATGTCTTTCTCACTTTCGTTTGGTAACCCAATTAAAAAATAAAATTTAACATTTCTTATCTTAGAATCCCGTATTTGGTGCAAAATTGAAAGAATTTTGTCATTAGATATCATTTTTCCTAAGGAAAATCTAAGATGATCTGATCCTGCTTCTGGTGCAATTGTTATAGTTTTTATATTAGCAGATTCAAGAATTTTGATTACTTCATTATTAATATGTTCAACCCGAATTGAAGGTATTGTTAGGCGTTTTCCTTTTTTAATTATATATTCGCATATTTGTTTGAAGTTAGGATGAACAGAAACGCAAGATCCAATTAAACTAATAGTTTCAAACCTTGAATATTTCATCCCATTATCAATCGTTTCTACAATATTTTCAAATGATCTGTTTCGAAAAGGAGAATTATGAAAGGAAGATATACAAAACTTACATTGAAAGGGACAACCCCGATTTACCTCAATAAAAAAATTACTCTGAAAAATAGATTTTGCATTCTCCTCGTACGATAGTAGCTGTGAAACGGGTATTGGAGATTCATCAAGATTTTTAAGAGAAACTCTTTTAACTTCATTACTGAGGGAAGGAACGAAAATACCTTCTATTTGCTTAACTTTTTCAAAAAGCTCTTGGATGTTAATTTTATCTTGTTTGAACTCCTGGAATACGTTGAAAAACAATTCTAAATTTGGTTCAGCATCCCCTATAAAGAGAAAATCAAATATCTGACTTAGAAGTATTGGATTAGAAGTAACCACAGGGCCACCACCGATTATTATAGGATAGTTTTTTTTTTCCTGAGATCTTAATTTTTGACGATCTCGACTTCTAATTGGGATATTTGCTTTTTCCATAATCCATAAAATATTCTTAAAATCATTTTCAAAATGAAATGAAAATCCTAAAATATCAAAATCTCTTGGTAATATCTTGTTTTCAAGTGATCGTAATATAGTTTCTGTTGTATAGTCTTTAGATGCTGGATATTTTATCTTAGTGTTTGGCAGAAATATTCTTTCACATGCGATATTATCAATAGAATTTATCAAAGAATAAAGGAGTCTAATAGCATATGATGACATCCCAATGCTGTAAATATTAGGATATATCAATCCAAAGGAAATATCAATTTTTCGCCAATCTTTAACGATAATATTTTCAGAAATCATTTATTATTTAGTTTCAATCTTACGTTTGATTTGATTTCGTTTAATTTCTTCAACAATTAAAGGTAGTATTGTTCCCGTTTTATTATTAATCACAACCTCCGCTTTATCATCTAAAGATGTAGGTTGATCATTCACAATTATTAATTTACCACCTCCTCTTAAAGTATATACTGGTAAATCACAAACAGGAGCTACTGTTAATGATGATCCCGCAATCAACATTACTTCCGATTTTTTCGCTAAATCTACAGACATATATTTTTCAAAATTTGGGAGATTCTCACCATATAATACAACAGATGGTCTCAGAGGTGCAGTACAATAATCACATTGAGGTGCTGAACCTTTTTCTTTTTTTAGTTTATTCAAAATTTGTTTTTTAGTATAACTAGCACGACAACCAAGACAAAAAAATCGATTTATATTTCCGTGTACTTCATAAACGATAACATTCCCAGCATTTTGATGGAGTTCGTCTATATTTTGAGTTATAATAGCCTTAATTAGTTTCATCTTTTCAAGTTCTGCCAAAGCTAAATGACCCGGATTTGGTAATGCATTAAACAGAGTGGGGGCTATTTCTTCTGCCATTTTCCAAAATTTTGAAGGATCTTTAAGAAAACTTTCCAATCCCCCAAACGTTTCAATTGGGTACTTCTTCCAAATACCATCATCCTCTCTAAAATCGGGGATGCCAGACTCAGTTGAGATTCCTGCTCCAGTTAATACAATAGTATTTTTAGAATTTAGCAGAATTGTTGCGGCTTTTTTTATGTTTTCCCATTCTAACGGTTTTAGTGTTTCCATCTGATATAGAACTATCATAACAGTTAATCTTTAAATCTTTAAGAGTTATATTGCTAATAAAGTTATATATCTGATTTTGAAGTAAATAGACTTCAATTTTTATTGAATCTTGAGTTATATTAAATTAAAAACAATTAAATGGTTTGATCGGTTTTACCTCATAAGTGTTTAATATTTGCCATTTTAACTTCTTAAAGGATTTTCTATGATAACAGGATTTACGATTATTTTAGAAGATGAAATTCTTTATTGCTCAGATGATATAAAATATAATCTTTTTGAAATTGTGCTTTTTGTTGAAAAATTAATTAGTAGTATTAATCCTCGATACACTTGGCGTTTGAATAAAATATGTCTAAAGGATCAAAAAAATGGAAGAGAAAGAATAATAGTAAAACATATTGTAACTGAAAAACAACAAAATTTATTTTTTTGTATTGTAGGCAAATTCAATGTGAATTCTCTCGAGACTCTTAATATTGTAAATGAATTCACCAAACAAGTTAATATTCAATACAGAAATCTAACGTCATTAAAATACTCTTCTGAAGAATCAACTTTTAAAGAAATTATGGATCTTATTGTGACTTATTTAATGGATAAGTACATAGAACCATTAGAAGAAGAAATCATATTTGATGAAAAAGGAAATAATATTAAAAATGTTATAATCTATGCAGGGATATCCTCTCAAGGGCTCCCTCTCTTCTCTGAACTTTGTGATCCAAACCTTTTGATGAATTTAACTACAGATAAATCAAATGAAAATATAGAACTTTTTTCATCAGATCTCTCAGCAAAATTAGAAACAATAGCAATGAACGCTCAAATTAGAGCAAAATCAAAAATTAAAGAAATTCATATTAATGATGTTGAAGATCCATCAAGTAAAATAATAATCTTATTTGGAAATATCAATGGGTACTCATTGGATTTTATTGCATCTGGAAATTTCCACAAAATACAAGCTATTTTCAAGCAATTTAAAGCTAAAATGTCAAAGGATACTATTTTTGAAAGAGAATTTTCAGGGGATTTAAAACCATTTAAACATTTAAAACATTCTCTAAATGAAATCATTCAAATATTTGATTCTACTAATTAGTTTAAATGGTTTTTTATATTTGGATGATTAAATAAAAAATTAAGAACTACGTCAAAAATTTTACAGTTAAAACATTCACTAGCTAGTATTTGACTATTTTATTTTTAAGATTGATTTTACTCTTGTTTTACTTAAGTAATTTTTTCACATTGATACGTTCAGTACGTCTTATTTCTGACTTTCTAGACCGTTTGACATCAATTTCAACTATTTCAAATTGATCATCAGGAATTTCCTTGTCTACCCCTTCTGGAGGTATTGATATGAGTTTACTTTTAACTACAACACAATTTGATAGCGGATATATAGTTTTAGCAACTCTCTGAATCTGATTTTGGAATTCACCAAAAATCATCCCTGCAATAAATTTTTCATGATTCAATGAATGTGCAAATTCTTGTATGATCTCTTTCATAATTTTACGTATCAAAACAATTTGAGAATTTCTTGCTTTCTTTAAGGTAGTACAAACAATAGTTAACCGAAAAACATATTTATCTTTTGTAGTTAGATTTAAAATAATCTGTACTTTTGAACTGCCTCTCCCAATTAAAGATCTTACAAAATCATTTGTATATTGATGACCCATAAAAACTGTGTTACATTTTCTTGCTTCTTCATTCATATCCACGACTCGAAATTTTAATTTCAAACTAATGTCAGAATACTTATTTGTGAAATCAAATAGTAATGTCTCAAGAGTTCTTCCTAGAATATTACTTTCCAAGCCGCTTATTTCACCTATTGGCTTAAAGTCAAATATTTTAGGAGTGACTACCTCATACCAATCTTTATCTTTAAAAGAAACTTTTTTTCCTTTTAATTTCTTTTTTCTCGCGCTCATTTTCTTTCCTCTCTTATCTTGCTACCAAAGTTCTTATAGTTTCTGGCGAATATTTGAAATCTGGGGCTAATTTCCCTTTTCTCTTATAATACTTAATTAGGCGATAAATTTTTGATTCGGTTCGATTAAGTCCTTTTTTTGTCTCTAAATCTTTATGATTAGTTTCAAGGTGTTTTCTAATATTTAAAGCTCTTCTTACTAAACTAGCGAGGTCTTCTGGAAGAACTGGTTTTATGTCATGTTCTTCAAGGATTTGACTAACTTTTTTCCCTACAACAATTTTTACTAGGGGAACTCCTTGAGAATCTCTCATTATAGTACCAATCATTGATTTCGAACGTCCTTTCCTTGCTAGCTTGACCACTTCATTCTCGACTTCATCAGGTGATAATTCAACCCATACCGGTTTTTCAAGACGTGCAGGCCGTGTACTAGCCGCCTTCCCTTTCTTACGAGAGTGCATACGAGCCATTATTCGTTCATCTGTTCTATAGCTTTAGTGAATTGTAAAATATAAGTATACAATTAATAAAGAAATATACAAAATAAAGTTTTTGCTAAAGATTTGGAATTTTATTAATTATAATCTTCAGAAACGCATAAAAAACCTCGTTTTATAATTTATTCTGGATATCCTTCTATAAATTCTCCTTATAAATTAAATAATAACTAAAAGCATTAGGTTATTATGCTAATTATGAATAAGGAAGAAAACATAATTTATTTTGTTACAGGAAATACTAATAAGTTTAAGGAAGGATTAGAAGTATTTGCTAAAGAAAGTGTAAAAATTGATTTAAAGCAGAAAGATATTGAAACAACCGAAATTCAAGCAGAAAATCTGAAAGATGTTGCTCTATTTAAATTAAATAGTGTAAAACATAACTTCAATAGTTCGTTTTTTATTGAAGATGCTGGTTTTTTTGTGGATATACCACTTGGTGGATTTCCAGGAGTTTACTCTTCTTATGTATTAAAAACTATAGGTAATGAAGGAATTCTGAAATTAATTAACGATTATGAAAAATCAAAAGCTCACTTCTCGGCAATAATCTCTCTTTATTTTAAACCGCTTGACAAAATTATCTTTTTCGATGGAAATATTACAGGAAAAATTTCAAGAGAAATAAGAGGGGAGGGGGGTTTTGGTTTTGATCCTATTTTTATCCCTGATTCTATCCCAGATAAGACTTTTGCTGAGCTTTCCATTTATCAGAAAAACCAAATCTCTCATAGAGGTCAAGCAATAAAAAAATTGATAACGTTTCTGAAAAAAAAATCAATTTAAAGAGATAAAGTGAGATTAAAATGTTTCCCGAAATGTGTCCATAATCGTTTGACGGCTTAATTTTATTAAAATCACATAAGTTCCCAGAAATCCAACTGAAATTGAAATCAAAAAAACTCTAATTAAAGTTTCAGTTGGAATTTTAAAAATAGTAGGCATTTCAGTCATTAATGCCATTTGCGTCTCAAGGAAGTATGATGTAAATGTTCCTATGATCACACCCATAATCCCTGAAGAAAGCAGAATGATCATACTCTCAATTAAAAACATGTTGCGTATATTACGTGTTTTCATACCCATCGAACGTAATATTCCAATTTCAAATTTTCTTTCTAACATAATTGCATACATACTACTCACTAAACCAAAAATACTTATCATGATAGTGAATGATAGAATAACTTCCATCAAGAAACTTTGTCTATTAGACATCTGACTGATAAAATTTACTTTTGTTATTGCATCATCAACAATTAAATCCTTTTCTCGGTACATTAACCGTATATCGTCTTTAATTTCATCACCACTTAATTCTGAAGGTGTGTGATGAGAGCGTTCATCTAACCCTACTAACCTTAAAAGGTCCATTGCTCTCTTTCTCTTTCCTCGACGGCTAAGTTTACCTGAAAAATGCAACGGAACCATTACATTTTCCATTGCTGTCATTTGAGGAAGTAAGTTATAAAATTGGAAAACAAAACCTATTCTTTCTCGTCGAATTTCTGCCAAGTCATTATCATTCAACATTGAGATATTGCGACCCTCCAAAAAGATTTTACCTCTTGTTGGGGTATCTAAACCACCGATCAAATTCAATAATGTGGTTTTTCCTGAGCCTGAAGGTCCCATTATATCAATAAAATTCCCAGTATCTATTACTAAATCAACCCCGCGCAGAGCTGCCACTGCTGTCGTCCCTAAAAGGTAAGTTTTATGCAAGTTCTCAACAACTATTAAATGTTCATAATCTTTCCCTGCAATTTTATCACTTTTAGTTTCTCTTTTCATTTTTTTCTTTTCTTCACGAGAATATGAAACTATCTCTAATTTTTGTTTCTTAATGGCTTCTTTTCCCTTTTT
Source organism: Promethearchaeota archaeon (assembly GCA_019894875.1). The sequence goes on from JAGXNR010000006.1 coordinate 36,546, forward strand.
TTGTTTCCATTTTTCGAAATGTTGTGAAATTTCACCCTTCCAAATTGCTAATTTTCCAGTCTCCTCTTCATATTGTTCCATCAGTGGTGTTTTCTTTAAATATCGAGTACTAGCCATACGGGATCTGCTCTTTTTTAATAATTCTTTATTGTTGGTTATCAGATTTTAAAACTTTCTATAATTATGTAACTTTATAATATCTTAACGATAAATTAAATTTTATCCGACAAATAATTCATTATCTTAGAATAAATATTTTCCTTAGCATCTGGTTTGTTTCTAAAACTATCAGATTTTATATCCGATGGTAATTTCACCAGTTCTTTTTCAGTAGATATGTCAAAAATTTTAGGATTTTTTGCAATCCAAGTTGGATTATGTGCTAAACCACTTACATCATATTCAAGTTTTATTTCAACGCTAGTTTTGAATTTTCCCTGTAAATATTCTAATAACTCGCTTTTAATATTTATGATTGACATATTTATTGTCGAATTAAAATTCTCAAAGAAAGGATTGATTATTTTCTCTTCCACTAAATAAAAATCATGATTTGAATCTAAAAATAATGCCCCACATATTGCCTCAAAGACATCTGCTAAAATTCTTGTTCCCTCTATTTGTTGATTTCCACTTTTGAAAATGAATTGCTGTAAATTAATTCTATTAGCCACTTTTTTCAAGGTGTCATCACTTTCTAATAAGGCTTTAATTTTAGTGATTTCTCCTGGATCTTGTATTCCTTTTTGATATAGTTTTAATATGAATATTAGTTTTATTACTGCATCCCCGAGTGTTTCTAAATATTCATAACTAAGCTCTCCGGTTTCATGAGCAAGTCTTGGGGTTGTGAGGGACTGGATTAAATAATCTTCATTTTTAAACTTATAACCGATAAAGGCTTGAAATTTTCTTAATTTTTCTTCCTTAGTCATTAGCATCTCTACTATACAATTATTTTCAGTTAAATTTAAAAATTTAGAGAAAGCTTAATTAATTATGGAAAGAGGAAATAAGGATAAAATTCTACGAATGATAGATCAAATTGAGAAAAAAAATTCTGAAATTGAAAGATATATCTCTAGTTTGTCAATTTTAACTAGAAATGAATCATTAAAGGAAATTATGAATGATATCATAGAGAAAAACAATATTTTACAAGAAATAGAAGGATCCAAAATACCACACTTACACACTGTAGCAAATGAAAAAACTAATTTTTTACATGAAATCGTAGATAATTATGTTTCTAAAATTCAAGAAAATCCTGTAAAAAAAATTATATATCTAAGAGAATTTCTTGATAATTTTAAATCTATATCTAAAAATGATAAAGAAGTAATATTAAACTCCTTACAGGATGAGAGAAATAAAGATAAGTTGAAGGAAAAAATGACTTCCTTAGTCACTATTTTCTTATAATTTCATATTCTACTTATATTATCTATAAACTAAATAACTTGAGTAAAATTAGGACGTTCTTTATACCTCTTATTTTTATTCTTCCTGTAAGGATTTTCCCTATAACTTTCCCAATTGAGATATCATCGTTTTCCAAAATTTCTAAAAACGTCGCGGTCTTTGTTTGGAGTAATCCATCCCAACCAACAACTTTTTTTTTCAAGTTCTTTTTTGGGTTATTTTTTAGTCCTTCTACTAATATCTTACCATTATCAATTACCAATAACGCAGCATATTTTCCATCTTTTGCGTTTAAAAGAACTTTTACTTCAGTATCTTTGAATTTCTCCTTAAATTTTTCATTTTCATTTAAAGGTTCGACTAGTTTAGCCACAATTCCTGCAAAACCCCGGGGTTTTTTCTTTTTCTCATCAGACATAAGAATCATTTAATTATGTAATTTTTTTAAAACTATTTTTGAATAATATATTTTTAAATGCAGATCTAAAATATCCCTAATCTATTCGAAAATAGATTATTAACTTAAGATTAAGAAATATTAACATAGCTAAAAATAATACGAAAAATAAGAATCGATAAAATTGTAATTAAAAACTGACAGACAAATCTATCTAATAATCCCTAGCTATTCAATCCTGAATCCTGATGCCATGACAGGGATTGATTTTGATGCTTCTTCAATCTTTTTCACAATATATTACCTTTATTAAAAATTTTTGACTTTATCAATAATAATTAAACTGAAAGATGCTAATTTAATGAAGAATAAGTGATCTAACCCTAAATCTCTAAAGAAAGCCTGATTCAGTACCCATCTGCTTCAGAGCCGGAGAACAAGTCTTCGTATGCTTTCCGATCTTCGTTTGAGATTCTTTCCCCTTTCAATCCTTCTTTAATTATGATTGGGGCAGATTCTTTTTCATCATGGGGAATTTTCTTTATTATTTTGTATTCAGTTTCCAATTCACCGAGTTCAAATTCTTCCTCACAGGCTTTACAAAATAATTTTCTGTTTTTCGGGATTAAAATGTTATCACAGTTAGGACAAAAGCGAATTATGCATCACCTTCAATTTTTCGTTTTTAATTATTAAACTTTTCGATTTTGTTGTTTAGGCTATTTCTTTTCGATAACTACCAATATTAAAAAAGTATAACCTTTATAAATTTAACTTTTATTTAGATTAAATGTAACCAAAACACATTTAATTATTTTTTGTTTAAATTATTAATTTGGTATTATGATTGTGTAAAGATAAATAAAGAGTTAAAGACTTAAATCTTATCTGCACCCAGATTTCTAGTAAAATAAGAGTTCTACATTTATTAAAATATTCATCTAATTGAATAAGTTTTTATAAAAATCATATAGAAAAATGATCTAATATTACTTCTATTGAGAATTTTTAAACATATTTAAGAAAATTAGGGGTTTATTATAGTAGCTTACGAGAGAGAAAAAATCTTATTATTTGCCCATAAAGGAGCAAGTAATATTACACCAGAAAACACCTTAAAAGCTTTTAAAAAAGCAATAGAATTAAAAGCTGATTATATAGAGTTTGATGTTCACCAAACTGAAGATGGAGAAATTGTTGCCATGCATGATGGTAATACTCTTAGAACCACAGGACATTTTGGGATTATCAATAGAATGACACTATCAGATTTAAAAGAGTTAGATTGTGGAGAGGGTGAAAAAATACCTACTCTTGAGGAAGTAATTGAGGTTGTAAAAGGAAAAATTAGAATAAATTGTGAGATAAAAGCAAGAGGCTTTGCTGAGAAAATCATAAAAATACTCAAGGAATCTGACATGGTTGACGCAACAATAATAAGTTCATTTAAACATGATGTTTTATTGAAAATTCAGAAATTAGATGCACAAATTAAATTAGCCTCTTTAGAACCTACTCGAACTGGATGGATAAAGAGTTGGACTTCACGGAAAAGGATGCTTAACGCAGCAATCAAAAATAACTTTTATGCAATTAACCCTTTCTATAAATTGGTAAATTTTAAATTGGTAAATAGTGCACATAAGAATAATATTAAAATCTTTCCTTGGACTGTCGATTCTGAATTAATGATAAAGAAATTAATAGAAATAGGGGTTGATGGAATTATTACTAATGATATATCTAAAGCTCAAGAAGTATTGAATCATATAAGTTAAGGGAATGCAATGAATAACTCTAAAATCTTAATTATAGGTCATGAAGGAGCTAGTACTATAGCTCCGGGAAATACTTTAAAGGCTTTTCGAAAAGCAATAGAATTAAAAGCAGACTTAATTGAATTCGATCTCCAATTTTCAAAAGACAATGAAATGGTAATTCATCATGATTCTAATATATTGAATACTTCTGGATATGATGGTTTAATTAGAGAAATGACCTTAAAAGAGCTAAAGAAATTGGATTTTGGTGAGGGTGAAAAAATTATAACTTTGAAGGAACTAATAAAAATTGCAAAAGATAGAATTGGGTTACTGTTTGATCTCAAAGCACCAGGACTCGATGAAAATTTGGTTGAAGTTTTGAGGAATGAAAATTTAGGGAATCAGTCAATTGTTAGTTCTTTTTCTTTTAACCTATTGATCAAAATTCAAAGAATAGATAATAGTTTAAAATTTGGGCTTCTGTTATCTGAAGAAATGAAATCTAAGCAAATCCTTATAAAGAGGATTCAAAAAGCAGTTAAAAATAATTTCTATTCAATTCACCTTCATTTCAGCGTAATAGATCATCAGGTTATTGAGTTTTGTCATGAAAACAACCTTAAAGTTTTTGGATGGACAGTAAATGATGAAAAGGACATGAGACATTTAATTCAGATGGGGATAGATGGGATAATAACAGATGATATTCAACTTCTCAAAAATGTATTAAACAAGAATTAGAGAATGCTATTATCCCTCTTAATAAAATATTTTAGTTGAGTTTTATTCTTCTATATAGACTACATAACTAAATTTACAATATTTTTTAGTTTCAGCAATGCTATCATCTCAAAGAATTGATTTTGAAAAGTTATTTTTTCCAAGAGCTATTGGTATAATTGGCGTATCTCCCGATATGAGAGGAGGAAGTTTCTTTGTTAGGAGCATGAAAGACAGTTTTAAAGGGCCAATATATCTATTTAATCCTAAGATTTCTGGTGAAGAGTTATATGGTTATAAAATATACAGTTCAATCCTTGAAATAAATGATCCAATAGATTATGTGATTTTAGCTATCCCCGCTCGATTATGCCCGAAAGTAATGGAAGAGATTGGTAAAAAAGGTGTTCCCTTTGTAACTGTGTTTGCATCAGGATTTAGAGAAGTAGGTAATGAATCTCTTGAACAAGAACTTTTAAGTGTTGCTAAACAATATGGTGTTAGAATTATTGGTCCTAATTGCTTGGGTATTTATAATCCTAAATCAGGACTTCAATTTGGTATTGGCCAAGCCAGAAAATCGGGTAACTTTTCGGGAGTCTTTCAATCTGGTGGCATTGCTCAAAACATGGCACAGTTAGCTGTTTCATATGGTTTATATGTTTCTAAATTTATATCAATCGGAAATGCTTTAGACTTATCTCCTGTAGAGTTCTTAGACTACTTTAATAATGATGATTATACAAAAATCATAGGATTGTATATTGAGAATTTAAGATCTATAAACCAAGGAAGACAATTTATGAGTATTGTAAAAGAATGCAATTTAAATAGAAAACCAGTGATACTATGGAGAGCTGGATTTGGTGAAGCTACAAAAAAAGCAATTTTGTCACATACTGGGGGTCTTGCTGGAAATAATGAAATATGGAAAGCTGTAGGTAAGCAAACGGGGAGTTGTATCGTTAGCAATTCTAATGAATTAGCGGCTTTAGCTTCGGCTTTTAATTTAACTCGTTTACCAAATTCTCGTAATGTTGGTGTTATTGGTATAGGAGGAGGATCTACAATAGAAGCAATCGATATATTTGAAAAAAATAACTTAACTATCCCCAGTTTAACCGAAAAAACTATAAATAAGATGAAAAGGTTTATTCCAGATGTGAATACCAATGTAACAAACCCACTTGACTTAGGTGGTTCAGGTATACAACCCAATATTTATTATCGTAGCATTATGGCGTTAGACAAAGATCCGAATATATCTTCGATTGTTTTCATTAAAGATCCTGAAAGATTTGGAAACTTTCAGAAATTAATGAAAGAAGTTCTTCGAAATAATCCAGGATTACCAAATATCAAGGGAATGGATTTAAACCGGGAATTTATAAAATTTATCTCAAAAGCAAAAAGCGTCAGTAATAAGCCTATGTATTGTGTTATGCTTAAGATAAATGAAGGATTTGAGGAATATAAGAGTAGATACAAATTTAAATTAAAACTTTTAAATCGAAATGTACCTGTATTTGAGAGCTTAGATTTAGCTGGGTCCATTTTAGACAAGTTAAATAGTTATAGAGAATTTTTAGAGAAGCACGGAAAATATCCTAAAATGTAAATTCTATTATAATTTATGCTTAATATCAATTGGACGACCAGGACTTCCCTGATAATAATATTTTCCCGGTTTTCCTCTCCAGTTTTTATGCAATACTGTATTAGGATATATCACATTATTATCTGTGGTAATTGCGTTTGGTCCGACTATAATACCTGGATATAAAGTAGTATTTCTTCCTAATTTGAGTTCCATCATCGTAATTTTCCCGAAAATAGTATTTACAGCATGACTTGACAGTCCACTAGAAGGATAGATAAAAACATTGTCTTCCAAATTAGTAAACTCTAATCCTACATAACTATCACAAAATATAACATTTTTTCCAATTTTATTGTGACCTATTTTTCGAAGTGCTCTGTTAACGAGCCAAGGAAATGGTGATTTTGAGGTTAACCACATAGGAAACTTAATAATAAAACCTCTCTTATGATAATACTTCATCATCTGTCCTTCAGAGTTATTTGTGTTATCTAGGTTTCTAGCAAAAACTCCTTGCTGGGGTGGTGATTTCTTATTCCATCTTCTAACCCAGAACGCAGTAAATTCAATTAATAAAACTAGATAACAATAATAGAGGAGTAAAAGAAAACTCGGTAAGATAAGAAAGTGGAAGAAAAGAGGGATACGGAATAGATTAATAAAAATACATTCGAATACTAAAAAGAAAGCTAAACACACATAAAAGGGAACTAGAAAGCTAATAAAATTTATCTTAAAGAAGTCAAAAGCTGGAAGTTCTACTGTTTTTTCTTCTCCTTCATCGTCCATAATATAATAATTGGTGTTTCGATTTAAAAAATTATTTAAAATAACCTATTCCAATCGTTCAACCTGTTGAAATTGTTCTTTTTGCATTAACGGGACTATTTTCTTAAAAATCATGATAAAGGCACCAAAAGCAAGCGTTCCTGTGGCGATTCCATAGAATAACGGATTAAGTCCTAATAGAAAAACACCCAAAAGAGGTCCTATTATTTGAGCAAGACTATCAAAAGTAGTAGTATAACCATTTATCTTTCCCATTTCCTTCGGTGTTACTGATTGAGTTATTTTGCTAATTAAAAGACCCCTTGAGCACGAAACACCATAGCTAACGAAAACCATCAAAACAATGAAAATCCACGTTTCTGGATATACCAACCCGAATATTCCTGTCAAGAAGAATGCAATTACTAAGATAAACAATCCTAATATTGTCATTCTTTTTTCACCTAATTTTCTCAAAGTTGGTTTAAACAATGAAAACCTGACAACAGCGCGGGAAATTCCGGAGATTGTCAGAAGTATGCTTATTCCAACAATATCAAAACCTAGGATGATGCTTATGAAAAAAGTAAGAGTAGATATATACATCATAAACGATAATGAATGAAGTGCATATTGAGTTAATAAATATACCGCATCCTTATTTTTCGAAAATTTTATAGTAAATTTAAATTGTTTTTGAGTTTTTTCACGACGGGATTTAGGCCATGATTCTTCTATGAAGAAATATGTGATTAATATTGTTAAAAAAGAAAAACCTGCAGAAACAAGACCTGAGAGTGCTAAAGGATATTTAGGCCCAAAGATTTTAAATAGTGATAAAAATCCAGCCAATGCCGGAGCAACCAGCCCTGCAAATGTAAAAACTACTCCAAAATTAGTCATTTGGAGCCCTCTGTCTTTAGGGGGAACCTTGTCTGAAATTATTGCCTTAGTTATTGGGAAATTTCCCCCGAAAATACCATCGACTATTCGTGCAATAAAGAGCATAGGTAGTGAATTTGAAAAGGCTAGAATTAGAAAGGCAGTGCACGTACCGCTTTCTGCAATTAATAACATTGGTTTCCTCCCGAATTTGTCGCTTAATCTACCCCAAATCGGGGCAGAAAAAAGTGAAAAAACCGCGTTTGTTGCTAGCAGTGCACTTATCACTAAAGGTGTAGTATTAAATGTGAGTCTTAGTTCCGGTAAATAGGGTATTATAATATAAAAACCCATAATATCAACAAATAATCCAATCCAGAGGTTGTTTAATTCTGGATATTTTCTTTTTGCGGGATGTTGAGATTTCATTATTTTAAAAAGTTGATTTATTTATAATAAATTCAAAAAACAGTAATTTATATTGTTAGATCGGAAAATTTAGAATCACATTTAAAATTTCTAATTATAGAAAGAAAACTAGTTAACTAAAAAATCTAATATTGCTTGATTAATTTCTGGAGCTTTTTCTTGTACAGAGTCATGTCCCGCTTTTTCAATCACAACCAGTTTACTATTTGGGATATTCTCATGTATTATTTCATTTTGTGATCTTGGTAAAGTCCTATCATGCGTTGCTGTGATAATTAATGTCTCATTTCTAATATTGGGTAGTTTTTCAAGTACGTCAAAATTTAGAAGCAGGTGAGTACTATTTTCTATATCTTGAGGTGTTGTTGGATCAATTCTATCCATCTCTATTAGATCTTCAGCAGAAAATATCCCATGTATTTTTTTCTTGGGTTCTGCTAACAAAATCTTTTTAAAATTACGTGTAAATCCAGGAGTAGCATTATCATAGAATGTTTTTACTGGATCTTCCAATAGAGAATGGTATCTGGCAATTTTTCCCTGTTTATAGCTTTCTATACCACTGGGGTTACTTGGAAAACTAGGTGTAGTATTTATTAGAATTAACTTACTTACCTTTTCTGGGTAATTCAATGCAAACGTTTGGGCAACCATTCCACCAAGACTATAACCTAAAATGTGCGCATGTCCAATTTTAAGATAATCCATTAAACATTTTAGATCCTCTGCTAATAAATCTGTTGTATAAGGTTGATTTGGCCTATCACTCTTCCCTGATCCTCTATTATCCACCCGAATCACTCGGAATTTTTCAGAAAGAGCTTTAATTTGGGCAATAAATACTTCTTTCTTAACTCCAAATCCATGGATTAAAAAAATTGGTTCTCCATCATCCGGACCGTCAATTTCATAGCAAAGCTTTATTCCATTTACTTCAGCAAATAGTTCTGTCATTTAAATCAATTTAATTAGTTAATAAATATGATATTGTTATTTATGATTTTAAAAACTTGATAATAGCGCTGTTTACTTCTGGGGCATTCGATTTGTGAGATTCATGGCCTGCTTTCTCAATTACTTTTAAAGTACTATTTGACATCAATTTGTGAATTTCCATCATTCTTTCCTTAGGAACAAGCACATCGTGAGATGCGGTAAGCAAAAGTGTCTTCTGTTTAACTTTATGCAAATTATTAAAAGATTTATGGGTTTTAAAGGAGTAAGATATATTTCGAATATCCTGAGGAGTAGGGGGATCCGTAGTATAATAGTCGATAAGGTCTTCTGCAGACCATAATCCAAAAAACTTTTCCTTGGGATTCTCAAGCATTCTTTTCCGAAATTCAGGATAAAACCCATACTGTGTACTATCCCAAAAGGCTTTAACTGGATCTTTTTTTCTAACTTCTAATCCCTTAATTCTCATCTGAATATATGGTTCAGGGTCATATTCATCAGGGATTTTTGGTAACGAATTTATGATAACCAGTTTATTTACGCTCTCAGGATATTTCACAACAAAATTTTGAGCAATCATCCCTCCAAATGAGTGCGCTATTATATTTATTTTCTGTATTGATAAGTAATCCATCAATCCTTTCACGTCATCAGCTAACATATCCATAGTGTAATGGTAGTTAGGTCTTGAACTTTTTCCTGCTCCACGCATATCGATGCTGATAACCCTAAAATATTTAGATAATTCGGGGATTTGAGCCATAAAACCTTCCTTTTTAGAACCAAAACCATGAAGAAGGAACAACGGAAATCCTTCTCCTTGACTTTTATAACAAATTTTTATGCCATTTACATCCGCAAAAGCTTCAACCATAATAAGTACAAGTTAACTTAACTTTTAAGAAAATCGATTATAAGCGTATTTATTTCTGGTGCTTTTTCCAAATTAACAAAATGTCCACCTGGGATTATTTTTAGTATGCTTTTTGGAATTTTCTGGTGAAGTTGTTCACTCGAGACTTTGGAACCGAGTCTGTCTTTATCTCCAGCAATTATCAAAGTTTCAGTTTTAATTTCTTGAAGTTTATTTAAAACTTTATGAGTTATTAGAGCATTTGTAAGGTTGTTAATATCTTGTGGGGTTGCTGGATCAATTCCATCAATGTCCATTAAATCTTTAGTAGAAAGTATTCCAATAATTTTTCGTTCTGGGTTCTCCTTCATTATTTTGAAGAATTCACGAGAAAATCTTAGTTTCATTTTATCATAGAAGGCTTTAACAGGATCCTTTTTTCTTGCTTCATACATATCTATCCAATTCCTTTTAAACATTTCTACACCTGACTTATCAAGGGGAAAATCTGGAAAGGTACAGATTAGAATGATTTTACCAATCCTCTCAGGATACATTAATGCAATGTGTTGAACAACAGCACCCCCGAGAGAGTGACCAATAAAATGTGCATCCTGAATTTTGAGTATATCCATCAAACCTATTACATCCTTAGCTATCATTTCCGCAGTATAAGGTTCATTTGGACGATCTGATTTCCCTGCTCCTCGACAATCTAAAGCTATAACTTTGAATTCGTTAGTAAGTTTACCAGATTGTGCGATCCAATATTCTTTTTTATTACCAAAGCCATGAACTAAAAAAATAGGATAACCTTCACCTTTTACTTCATAACATAGTTTTATCCCTTTAACATCAGCAAAAAAGATTCCGCTCATAATATAATATTATTATAGGTAATATTATATTTTTAACGCATTAAAATTAAAAATTAAGCTTTAACCGGATGCTTATATCCATCTCATAAAAAACTACTAAAAAAATCCTTTTTTATTAATCAATTTTAAACCAAAATATATATTAAGAGATTAAATATCACAAAATTAACAGGTGATGATCACATGGAAATTATGGTTTTATTATTTGAAACTGGATTAAAAATTGAAGATTTAGTAAAAACATCCAATGAAAGATTTGAAAAATTCCAACAGGTAAAGGGTCTTCTTCAAAAATTCTATATTTCCGATCCTAATTCGAACCAGGTTGGTGGAATTTATGTATTTGATTCCAAAGAAAGTCTCGAAGCATTTAGGGAATCTGAGCTTTCAAAAAGCACATCTGAAGCCTATCAATTCTTAGAACCTGCTGATGTTAAATTTTTTGACGTGAGTAGAACATTAAGAGAACTTTAGAATACTAAACAAATGTTATCGATTTCTGTGAAGAACTAAGTTGTTTGTTTAGTTTTTTTCGCTATTTTTTAAATATTTACTAAATAAAATCAGAATTTTTATACTTCAAAAAATAATTACAAAGTGCTTTGTAAAAACAACATCTTTTTTGAATTTATGAAAAAAAGTTATGAAAGAGAAATTAAATAATACATATTGCAGACCCACAAAACTTACAATTTCCCTCAGAATCTAAATATAATTCTTTGAGACCTAATATTTTTCTTTTGATGACTAGTTTAGAACATTTTGGGCAATAAGTGTTATCATTTTTGCTTGTAGATAGATTTCCAAGGTAGGTATATTTCAAACCAACGTTTATTGCTGTTTCATACGCATTATATAGAAGTTCTAAAGGTGTTGGCTCATAAAGTCCGAATTTTTTTGATTCATAATGCGGAAAGAACCGGCTTATATGATAAGGTGTTAGTTCACCTAGTTCACTAAAAATCCTTTTAGTAATTTTCTTGACGATTTCTTCTTCAGAATTAAATCCTTGAATTAGTAATGTAGTGATCTCTACATGAACACCTAATTCTTTTGCTAATTTAGCATTCCTCCATACTTTATCTACATCCGTACCGCAATATTTTTTAACCATATCAGAATCTCCTTTAATATCTATATTCATCGCATCAAGCCCAGCATCTACTAGATCTCTTAAAATATCTTCAGTCATGTAGCCATTTGTAACATAAGTATTGTATAGTCCATACTGCTTTGCAAGTTTAAAGACCTCTAAGGAATATTCAAACAATAATGTAGGTTCATTAAAAGATATTGAAGTTCCTTCGCAGTTATTTTTTATAGCAGTCTCAATAAGCCTTTTAGGAGTGATATATTCATCAGATGTAGCAAATTGTATAGCTGTTAAAACATTTGTCTTTGAAAGGTGATGATTCTGGCACCAAAAGCATGAATAGTTACAACCATACGTACCTATAGTAATTGCTTTACTTCCTGGATGGAAATGATAAAGTGGTTTTTTTTCAATTGGATTAAATGATAAAGCAGGAATTAACCCATAAACGATTGTGTATATTTCTCCATCTTTATTAATTCTAGTTTGGCAAAATCCAGTTTTTCCTTTTGGAATTTTGCATTTTCTCTCACAAGTTAAACATTGTGAATACTTTTCATCAATCTTTTTTTGATATTTGGATTTTTTTACAAATTCTGGATTCATTTACATCAATATTGAAGTTTTACAATATCTTTAATAACTCTCTTGTTCTGAATTATACCATAATCGCAAAATGTATTTGTCTGAGCCCTATTAAATACGATATTCAGTTTCTCAAGGATTTTTGCGAAGTATAAGTTAATTACACATCCGTGCGACACAATTAATATCTTTTTGTCATCATGCTCGCCATTTATCTCTTCAATTTTTTTAGAAAACCTCTCTAAAGCGTTATTTGCGGTTTCCCAATTGTTAAATGATTGGTCTCTATTCATCATACATAATCTCATTGTGGTGAGGTATTCTTTAGTTTCAAGAAATTTCCCGTGATCTCTCATTATTTCATTTAATTCTGCTTCTCTCAAAACTTTCTTTTTGAGTTTCTCTGCTAAGGGAAAAATCGTTTTATAAGCCTTTTCTTCAGCTGACGCAATGATTAAATCAATATCCTCAAAAAAATTAAATTTAGCAATATCTAGAGCATCCAATTTTCCTTTATCAGTTAGTGACCATTCTGAATTTTTAACTCTTCTATCAACTTTAGTTTCAGCATGCCTTAAGAATATGAGAATATTGTTGACCATCTTGTTTTAAATTAAGTAAAACTATCTAAAAAACTCTTTAACAACTAATCTACAAAACTCCTTTCACAAAATTCTTTTCGTTAAGATTTTATGGTGCTATAATCAAAATAACTATATACACAAGCATTAAATTTCCCAATATAATCCCTGTATCTTTTAGTGAAGATCTTCCTAATAAATTATTTCTCGGAGTTCTAAATACATATAAAATTCCAATTGGAAAGAGTAAAATTGGTAGAAATAATAATTCCTTCGTAATTATAAAGGAAATTATTGCTATGATTAAAGAAGTGATAGAAGCTATGCAAATTACCACTTGAGACGTTTTTGGTTTTAATTTGGATAAAGAATCCCCATCAATCATTTCATGAACCATTTGCCCAGTAAAAGCTACAGAAAGGATTGTGATTAATATTAACGATTCAAATAATGTAAGACTTGGTAAAAAACCCATGATAATATCTCCAGCATTAATCTTAATCATAAACCATGGTAAAACGATGTGTGATGTGCCTAATATAATATGGTTTATAATTGGTAGAGATTTAAAAAAACAATAAAAAATTACCATTGAGACTATTAATATTAAATAAATTGCTAATAATGGTGTAATTAGAATCTCATTCACAAAGCAAGTAGTTCCCAAGACAAGACTCCCTATCGAAATCACCAGAATTTCTTTCCTAGAATATCCCTTTACTCTTTCTAACGTTTCTTTTTCATTCGGATCTTTCATATCTATTACATCATTAAGAGTATTACCGGTTATAGCATAAAAAACGAACCCGGACAAAATCCAAATCTGAGATATCAAATCGTAATTTGGGGAATATCGATTTAAATAAATGCATAATAAACATGGTATTAATACGGAAAAAACATATTCAATTCGAAGTAATCTAAATCCTCTACTCATTTAAGACAATCACATCTCTTGTAATCATAAAATAATATATAGTATAATCAAAAAGATTTAAGATTTTTTAGAAAATCGAATAAATTTTATACCTTCAACCAATGAGATGTGATATATTATTTAATGAAGAGAAAAATCCAAGAGTTTATCTTAGTACATAAATTTGAATGATCTGCTTATGGAAAACTTTGTTCTCTTAGTTGATTGTACAGATGAAAAAGGTCTCATACATAAAATAACTGGTATACTATATAATGAGTGTCTAAATATTATTAACAATAGCGAATTTGTTGAAGAAGAAAGCAACCATTTCTTCATGCGTTCAGAATTTACCGGAGAAATCAATAATAATGCAATTCTTAATCAATTGAAAGAGACTTTACCAAAGGATTCAACCTGCAGAATTATTAAACTTAGAAAAAAGAAAGTTGTTGTATTAGTTTCCAAAGAACATCATTGTCTCGGAGATTTGTTAATAAAAAATGAATTTGAGGAGATAAATGCCGAAATTCTTGCTGTTATTAGTAATTATCCAGATCTTGAGACATTTGTTGAAAAGTTTAAAATTCCCTTTTACTATCAGAGCCATCAAAATAAATCTAGGGAAGAACATGAACGAATTCTACTTGATATTCTTGAAAAATATGAACCTGATTATTTAATTCTCGCGAAATATATGCGAATCTTAACTTCTAATTTCCTATCAAAATTTGAAAACAGAATTATCAATATACATCATTCATTCCTACCTGCTTTTATTGGAGTAAATCCTTATGAGCAAGCATTTAAACGAGGTGTTAAGATTATTGGTGCTACATCGCATTATGTCACGGAAGAATTAGATGAAGGTCCTATAATAGCTCAAGAAATTATAAATGTTAATCATAAATACACTGTAAAAGATATGAAACAAGCAGGGAGAGAAGTTGAAATTTCAGCTCTATCAAAAGCAATGAAGCTTGTATTTGAAGATAGGGTTTTCTTAAGTAATAATAAAACAATTATATTTGAGTAAGTTTTTTTATCTATATTTCTTTGAGAACTACTACTTCTTCTAGTAAGTAAGTCTTTAAGAGATCTCCAAGTTTCTTGTCATCCTCTATTGGGATCCCTCTAATCATGAATTGGGATTTTTTTAGAGGATCTACATCCCACTTAAATTCACTAAGGAGATATCTTTTTAATTCTACAAATTTTTCATCTGGTTCAATCATGAAATCATCCATAAGTTTTTCGAGATCTTTTACTTTAACCATTTTTCTAACTCCTACTCTTAATTATTATTTGTTGGATTTTTTACTATGAATATTAACGTATTAAATTTGATATGTATTATATTTAATTTAGAATTCACTAATTTTAAAAAATTAATTCAATAAATTCATTGTTTTTGTGACGGAATTTAAATACACATAAAAAAGCCTTTTTATTAATATTATTATAATCTAAGGTTTTTTCTTAAAAATCAATGTAATAATTATCAAAACAATACTCATTTATTGGAAAGATTAATCTATGAAAAAAATCAAATGGAAAAAGAAATCAACAGAATGGATAGAGAATTTTAAAGAGAGTTTCTTAAAAAGTATTATCTACAGAGTAATAACAATCTCTCTCGGAATGTTAGTTGCTTTTATAATTACTGGGAGCTTAGCTGCGGCTCTTTCCCTTGGACTTATTACCGAAACGGTTCAATTTATTAATTATTTTATTTATGAATCCGTGTGGACTAATTTTCATGATAAACGATTAAAGAATAAAATCCTTGAGATGAAAGAAGTTGATCTCAAATTTGATTTTGAATTAATTAAGGAAATTTCATATGAATTTTCTCAAACAGATACTTTTCTTAAAGAAATCCATGAATCAATTATAAAATTTTTTGACAAAATTTTACAAAACAAATATTTGGGTGAAATACATGATATTATCCTTAGGGATAAGACTTATTTTGAATTAAAACACGAACGTAGAAGTTTTACATAATTGTTTTGTTTATTTTTTTTCATATTAAACAATAAAATACATTCTAATTGCTAATCCAATTAGGATTACGGCAACAAAAAATTGTAAATTACGTTTATTTATTTTTTTTGATAATCTAGTACCATAAAGTGAACCTAGAATCGCCCCAATTCCAATCAAAATACCTATTAAATAATGAATCTCCCCAATAACCATTCTAGCAGTAGCATTATATATTCCAATGAGAAAAATCATCGAAGTCGATGTTGCAGTTGAGATATGTATTGGCATCCCAAAAAGGATACTGAGTATTGGTACAAATAACATACCACCTCCAATTCCAGTTAGATAGGCAATAAAACCAGTCAAGAAAAATAAAGGGATTGCTTTTTTTAAATTTGCTTTATAATCAAAATCATCAAAGGAAAAAACTATTTCTTGATCATTTTTATTTAATCTTTCTTGTTTTAGAGAGTTTAAAGCTTTGCGGATCATGTTCAATCCAGAAGCAAGAACCACGGATGCTATTATAATCTTTAAAACTGTGTTATCAATTGGAAAGAGCAAAAAGAAGATGGTTGCGGTAATACTCCCCAACAATGCAAAACCCGCAAAAATTAAAGATAATTTGATATCTACTTTTTTTTGTTTAAAATAGCTAATGGTTGCTATACCAGAGAAGAGAACGATAATAAATGATGAGGTATTTCTCGCTTCATCAATTGGGATTGCAAACAATAAAATCATAAGACTCATATGAAGAGCTCCACCCCCTATTCCTGCGACAGAGCCAATAATACCGAATAACACACCAAATACAAGTAAAATGATAATTAAAAGTGCATCCATAAAAATTGAAATATAAAACTCTATTATTAGTTTTCTAAAAATTGAATTGCTAAATAGAACAATAATAAATTATTAAAGCAAGATCAATATTATAGATCAATATTTAAAATTAGGATTAACTTTTGTTTTGATATGCCCGATTCTAATGCGGATAAACTCCTCCTCGAGCTTGTTGCGTGTGATCGTTGTAAAAATCCCTTTATGATGAAAAAGGGTGAAAAATTAAGAAAACAAGAAAATAACGAAGAAATAGTGTGCGAAAATTGCATAAAATTAGAAGAAAGAAAGAAAAAATTAGAATTAGGTGTATTGAATAACGTAATTGAATCGCATAAAGTAATGGAAGCTTCAATTTTAGAAGTTAAAGATAAAATAGATATCTCCAAAGCTGAGTTTAATAAACAGCAATTTCTTGAAAGAATTAAAAAACGATCTCAAGCATTAACAAAATCAATCGAGCTTTTGCAAAAAATCGATGAATCAAACGAGGAGAAATATATCGAAGACTATAAAAAGTTATTCGATGAGTTAAAAGAAGATTTATTTTAATTTCTTTAAGTTGTTGCAATTAGATTTTCTTGAAAATCAACGCAATATTCATAACTTTCCTTAGAGATTGATATTTGGCATCAATCTTCATTAGATTCGACAAAACTTTTACAATTATGTTCCATAATTTACGAAAAGTTCTATTATTTTCATATCGATATCTAAGATCAACAATATTTTTTTCAATTTTATCAGGGTTTGCAGATTGAATATCTGATATTCTCATTAATAGTCCATAAACCCCAAAAGTCTTTAGATGTTTGAGTTTAAATTTCCTAAAGAGATCCACCATTTCATCAATTTCATATCTTCTGTAATGGCCAATTATTTTATCTTGATTTGTGTAATATTTCATTCTATGGGGAACAGTTATAACAACTATCCCAGATGTCTTTACGATTCTACTTATTTCTGAAATAGCTACGTGATCATTTTTAACATGTTCCAACACATCAAGAGCGCTTACAAAATCGAAGGACTCGTTTCGGTAAGGTAATCTTTTTAAATCACCACATAAAGGATGAGATGTTATTGTGTCTCTGTACTGCTTTAAAGGTAGCTCTGTAATGTCTAAGAAAGATTTATGATTCATTTTATCTAAAAAGAGAAGAATTGAATTCCCAGATGAACCAAGATCAATACTACTGGTAAAAGTTTTTTTTGTATTTAGATTTTTTTTTAAAATATCAAATTTACATTTTATTCCTGGAGATATATAATATTCTATTAAAGTTCTACAAGAAAAATTCTTATGTTTATCGTAAAAATCTTTAAGCATTTGTTTTAAGACTTAATCATATAAATAAAATTTCTATACTAAGTTTAAAATATAAGTAATATTAAAATTTACATCAAAAATGTTACTATTAAAAGTTTGAATTAAAAATGGACCAACTTTCTGTTTTTCTAGAGGATAAACCAGGCCAACTTGCTAATTTCATTAAACTCCTAATGGAAAATAAAATTTTTATTCGAGCTTTAACAGTGGCTAAAACACCCGATTATGGATTATTATTAGTGTTAGTTGATAAACCAGAACAATGTATTACTCTTTTAGAGGACAATGGGTATCTCCTTTCCACCACTAATGTTATTGCAATAAAATTGAATGATCATCCAGATGCTCTATACAAAATACCAAAAACGCTTGGCGATAAAAATATTAATATAGATTACTGTTATTCCACGTTAGTTAAAGATAATTCCATGCTTATCGTGCGTGTGGAAGATGATGTTATAGAAGAAGCTATAAAAACATTACAAAAGAATGGATTTACCATAATTGAATGATTCCTGCGGAGTTTTCTATGATATCTATCTCATTTTTATCCTAATTATTCAAATGTTTCAACAATCTCATTCTTTCTACTAATAATTTAATTGCAAATGCAGCATCGTGGGGTGTATAAAAAATCGTTGTTTTTTCTCTTTTTGAATGCTCCTTTAAATCCTTAAATTCTTCACCAAACATAATTAAAGGTAATAATGGCTTCCTTCTTTGAGTGTCATTCCACGCTCGTATTATTCCTTTATAATGTTCATCAGATTTCATTTCTAAAAAAGGTGGGATAACAACACATGCAACCACAATGTCAATATTAGGATCTTCAAGCATTAATTTCGTTATATTATAATATGTGTCTTCATTCGCACCCCCTATCATGTCAAGGGGATTTTCTAATTTAACTAAAGATATTAAATGAGTTGAAATACTCTTTGCTAAAGTATCAGAAAATTCAGTTAATCTTAATTCAAATTGTTCTGCTTTATCGCTAAATAATACAGAACTTCCTCCACTATTTGTAAGGACACCTATTTTTTCTCCTTGAGGTAAAGGTAAGAAAGAGAAAGTTTTAAGAGCTGTTATAAAATCTGATGTGCTTTCACACAGCACAGTTCCGGATTGCTTAAGAGATGCTTTTAGCATTTTGTAATTTGTCGCTATTGATCCCGTATGACTGCTAGCAGCTTTCATCCCTAAGTTTGTTCTCCCCCCTTTTAGAAGAACAATTGGTTTAATAGGGACAACCTTTTTGACTGTTTCAAGAAATTTTCTTCCATTTTCAATTGATTCTACGTACACACAAATTATTTGGGTACTTTCATCCGTATTTAAGAATTCTAAAATTTCATCAAAAGATACATCAATACCGTTTCCAATATTGGCGAATTTTGAACAACCAATATATTCTCTAGCCATTGCATAAAAAGTTGCACACCCAAAAGAACCTGACTGACTTATCATCCCAATGTTTCCTAAAGGAGCCGTTTGAATAAAAGAAGCATTTAAACCCATACCTAAATTCTGAATTCCTACACAGTTTGGACCCATGACTCGAATTCCAGCATTACTACATTTCTTAGCAATTTCTATTTCTTTTATCTTCCCATTCTCATTTATTTCACCGAAGCCAGCGGTAATAATTATAATGCCTTTAACCCTTTTTTTTATGCATTGGTCAATAACATCATCAATCACTCTCGCTGGAACTAATATTATTGCGATATCAATGTCTTTAGGAATATCCAAGATTGATTTATAACATTTTACACCAAAAATTTCTTGACTCTTATGGGAAACAAGAAATAACTCACTTTGAGAGTTTGAATTATTAAGTAGATTAATGGTTACCGCATTACCAAATTTTTTTGGATTATTTGTCGCCCCAATTACAGCAATAGTTTTCGGATAAAAAAAAAATGAAACCATTATATTATTCTCCCTCCTCTTCATATATTGCTTCATGAATACACACGTCGATGCACACTCTACATCCCCTACAGCTTTCCTGGTCAATAAATGCTATTTTTTCTTCTTTATTAAAAATTATTGAAGGGCATCCAAATTTATCCACACATATAAGACACCCTTTGCATTTCTCGGGATCAATTTTAACGGTAGGAAGTTTAATTTGTTTTGAACGATAATCATTTATTTCTAATAAGGAGCATTTATGCCGGGAAATAAAAACTCTAACTCCTTTTGCTTTAACTGCTTCCTCTAATTTCTGAATCATTTCTGGTAGATTATTTGAATCCACAATCCATATATTTTTTTTAGCTACACCGCATCCTTGAACAAGATCTTCAATTATAACTCTTGTACCTATTTCTTTTGTTATTTTGATTCCTGTACCAGGATTATCTTGAAATCCTGTCATGCTCGTTGCTCTATTATCCAAAATCATAACAAGTATGTTATTTTGGTTATGGACTGCATTTATAAGTGCGGGGATTCCAGAATGAAAAAAAGTAGAATCTCCTAAAATCGCTAGTACGGGATTTTCCCCCGATTGAATCTTGGAAATTCCATTTGCAAGTCCGATTGATGCACCCATACAGATTTCTGTATCTAAACCCTCAAGAGGTTTATAAACTGCTAACGTATAGCATCCAATATCAGAAGAGTTTACAAACTTAGTTTTCATTTTTTTTTCAATTTGTTTAATAGCATAGAAACTTGAACGATGAGAGCAACCTGGACATAAGATAGGGAGTCTTGGGGGTATAATCAATAAATCCTTTGGGACAGTAACCCCATCATACTCTAAATCCATCAAGGCTGCTAAAGTCTCCAAATACAGCTCTCCAGGAAATTCCCCATTTTGAGGTAAAAAATCTTTTCCATGAATTTCTACGTCTTTTACTAATAATCCTTCTTCATATGCGATTTGTTTTAAAATATTTTCTATGAAGGGTTCTAATTCTTCCACAACAAGAACCCTATCAACTGAATTAAGTAGTTCTTTAATCAATCTTTTTGGGGGAGGAAAAACCATACCAAGTTTAAGGATCGAAACTTTCTCCTTGATATCGAAAAAATCAAGAGCATCTATTAATTGAGCATATGGGATCCCTGCTGCTACAAATCCATATCTCTTTCCATTGACTTTTTCAGCAGAAATTTTAAGTGAATTATATGGAAATTCATCAGCAAATTCAGAAATTTCTTCTAACCTTTCAAGGAGTCTAACACGAAGAACTCTTGAATGTGAAGGTAGACATACCCAGCGAGAGCGATCCCAATCAAATCCATATTCTCTGTCAATTTTTTTAATTTCTCCAAGTATTACATCTCCTCTACCATGATTCAATCTTGTTGTCGTACGGAACAACACAAGTGTTTGAAAATCCTCAGAAAAATCGAATGCATATTTAATTAAGTCTTTAGCCTCCTGGGGGTTGGATGGTTCAAATATAGGGACTAAAGCATGTAAACCAAAATATCTATTATCTTGTTCATTTTGAGAACTATAGCAACTTGGGTCATCTGCAGAAATTAATACCATCCCTCCTCTCGCACCGGCATATGCTGCAGTCATAAATGCATCAGATGCTACATTCACACCTACATGCTTCATACTGGCAACGGATCGGGCATCTGTCATTGATCCCCCATAAGCTACTTCAAAAGCAACCTTTTCATTAATACTCCATTCTACTTTTAAGTGTGGGTAATAATTTCGCATTTCAGCTAGAGTAGTTAAAATCTCTGATGAGGGCGTTCCGGGATATCCGGCCCCAATTATAACTCCTGCTTCTAATATCCCACGTGCTATTGCTTCATTTCCAAGCAAAATTACACGTAAACCTGGAGTATTTTGAGCAAACTGTGGAACACTCATTCTTTTTCACTTCCAATTAATTCTCCTTTTTCAATTCCTTTCTTAAAAGCAATCTCATTAATTTTATGATATTTCTTAGGGATTAACAACATTATAGATCTCTCTATTGCTTTCTGGGTAATAGGTAATTTTCCTGATCCCAATAAAACACCTAACATCAATGTATTTAAGGTACGGGGATTTCCCATTTTTAGTGTTTCTTCATGTCCATTAATAAAAAAAATATTTGGGGAAATTTGCTGCAAAAATTTCTGAATTTTCTCAATATTTGGGTATTCCATATCCATTGAATGTACTGTAGGAGGTACAATGACTTTACTGTTTATGAAAATATTAGTGTTAGAATCCGCAAAATTGAAATAGCGTACCGCTTCGCTGGCTTCAAATGCTAAAACTACTTGACAATTGCCTTTTGCAATTAAAGGACCTTCAATTCCATTCCCAAATCGAAGAAAAGAGGCAACAGAACCACCTCTCTGTGCCATACCATGTGTTTCTGCTGTACGAACTTTATAATTATCTAATAATGCTGCACTTGTGAGAATCTGTATTGCACTTATTACACCTTGGCCACCTACACCAACGATCAAGAGGTTAAAGTTCTTAATTTCCATGATACTTTACTATGATTGCTTTATAGAATAAAATATCTTACTATTGCTACTTAATCACTGATTTTTAATTAACTTATACATGATCATGACCAATGGGAATAACATCCCATAATTCTTCATCTAAACAAGTTAGTAAATAATAAATTATCCTAAGATAAACAAAAAATAAAACTGAAATTAAAAAAAAGTAGAAGTAATAGAATTATTAATTTATTTAACTTATCAATTTACCCAAATCTTTTCTTGCTTTCTTAGTTTCCTCATTTGTAATATAAAATCCAATAAAATATGCAATTAAAATAATAACAAATAGAACTAGTGCTGAGATATAAAACCATCTACCGAATTCTCCCATAACATCCATAATTATCCATTTAAGTAACCATGTTGCTAATCCACCTAATATTACAAATATAACGTCGAAAAACGCGTTGACAAAGGAATCACGTCGGTTTTCAAATTTAACTCCCAATTTCCACAAGATAGTGTTTTCAATGACTTCCCAACCAATACCAACTGCTATAACAAACGTCATTATCCACCACCAAGGCATGACAGCAGTAGTTGAAAATATTAATTCAAATATAGTTATGATTAATGAAAAAATTGAAAATGCCCCAATTCCAAATGCTATATGCCCCCAACTATAAAAATCTAATGGTGACCGACCTACGTAATCCATAATACGCCCTATAAATGGTATATAACGCTCCTTTCCAGATTCTTCACTTGACATGCAAAACCCTCTTACTTTTTTGAAACAAAATTCAATCAGATTTGATAATAAAAACACAGTTCATTTTACTAATAAACTTAAGTGATTTTCTATTTTAGGGAGTTGTTTTTGTAAAACAGTTATAAAATTATACGCGTTGATTTATATATAAGAATTACTCATAATTACCTTACAGATCATCTTTTTTGATCATCTAAAAAAAAATTGAAGTTAAGAATATGAAATCCATAAAAAACAGAAGAAAAATATTTGTACTTTTAGCAATTTCCTTATTTCTAATATTCAACTCTGTAATGATATCTAATGGATTAGCAAGAACTATACAAGAAGAAGCTGTTTTTAATCTTGATAAAGAAGCCGATTTAGGCCCTGAAGCTTATGGTGTGATTATCCCATCTCCTAATACATTGGGGAGAGTATTTATTGATGGATCAAATCAAGGCAAATTTACCGTGACCGATTGGTTAGGAGGTTCACCAGTGACCCAAATAGTAAATTTTCCCGGTGAGGATATATCTTTATATTATCCAACCCCTTTAAGTAATTATTGGGCAGGTAGTTTGGGTAATGTTGGTGAGATCGATCCATGGAATGCCGTTCAATGGTTAAATGTTTCTGCATATAATGCTGAAGCTGAAACATTATCACCATTTACAATTAATACCGTCATTGATTATTATGCAATGGAAGAAGGTGGATCTTTTTCTCAACCATTTAACTATGAACATCCTATGCAAATTGATCTAATTATTAAGAGCACTGGACCGAAAGTATTAAAATACGATTGGTTAACAGACGCTCCTGGCGCAGTGGTATATAATCATTGGTTAATTTCCCCATCAGGTAAACCTGTGAATTATTATGAACAACAAGCAATATTTATGGGAACTACCACCCTTTATAATTACTTGATATTTACCGCAAATGAAGTGGGTACATATCGCTTAATTGTCGGAGCTACTTACACTCAGCCTGCCTCTTTAAATTTAGAATTTTTAGATACTACTGTTACTTCCTTACCTTTAAATACGGTAAAATTTGGGGGGAATTTTGATGATTATGCGACTCTTGATGTAACTAGCATTGCTAATTGGCAATCCTTATGGTTCAAAATAACTGGGAATAAAGGAGACGTATTTAGATTAGACTTATATCAAGATTTCGCTACGGGTTTTACACCAACAATAGATGTTTGGACACCATGTGCAAATGGCTACTTACGTGATCCAGGCTTTGGTATGGGACCTAACAATATTTATTTTCCAAAAACTGGTGCAGCTTATATTTCATTTACAGATGTAGATTTCGAAGACTGGTATAGATATTCATTGCTCTTAACAAAAGCTGAAAATGAGAAATTCACACTTAGTAATCTAACCTCGTTTAGTATTTCTATGGATAACCCAAAAACAATAGAATTTTCAGTTCAAGAAGATTCAATTGTGCGATTTAATTATTCTAGCTTACCTAATCCTACTGGAGCACCAGCTATAAATGCTTCAGGGACGCCAAATGCTTTTTTATTCAGAGATTCAAAAGAATATGGATGTTTTGATATTAACACGGCTATCTTGACTAGAACTGTCGATTCAACAGATTTCTTTTGGCATTATATGCCTGCAGGAACATATAAAGCAATTATAGAAAACACGAATCCCTTAGCTAATGGAATTTTTCAGATTAGCTCCCAAGTCTATGAATGGTCAGAAGACCCTATTCCAGTTAATACATTATCCTATCCTATGACATACCCCTCAGAATTTCTTACTATAGAATTTCAACCAGATGAGGATTTTTACAGCCTAAAAAATCCAATAGGTGTTCCTATAGAAATTCCAGATATTGGTCAATTTAGATTGAATACAACCATGTGGGCCACTGATAATAATGGAACTGCAGCTACAAGCAATCCTTCACAACTTTATACCTATAACTCTACAACTACAGCAGATTATTATAGTTTTGGTTACCCTCAACCTGCTTTTTCGACTGATGGGGATTCTACCGTTGGAGATTATCTATATATAGGAGCTCCAACAAGATGGACAGGAATGGATTTTGAATTTGCAGTTGCAGGAGTAGGTGGAACTATTGATCCTTGGGTTCATGATACCATATCAGATAATTTTGGTTTTCTCGGTCATGCCGATGGTACTCTTGAATTGACCCAAGATGGGATAATTGAATTTATTCTAACAGATTCCGATTTTGATAGATGGGGAAAAGGTTCTCCTACGGGTGGTTCTTCTTTTGACATCCCCGGAATAGATGAAAATCAATATTACTGGATGAGATTAGAATGTACAGGAGACTATAGTATTGGAACTATCCCTATAATACAACAAATAACTTTATTAAACAATACGATAAGAGGAGACTTACAATTCATCCTTATAGGAGAAAATGGTTATGAATATAGTGATTATTGGTCATCAACGAGTGATCTTGACCAACCAGATGACCTGACTGGTCCTTTTGATTTAGAAGTTAGCTTAGATGATGATGTTGGTGTTGGTGGTTTTTATAATGTTGACGGTAATGTAGATGATATCATTGAATCAGAAGATCCAGAAACAATTGGTCTTGAAGGAGGAACATACAAATTGCTGATTATTCCTGAACAATGGGATTATCCCGGCTCAGTTAAAGTGCAATTTGCAGTTGAAGATTTTTGGAATCTTAGACAACAGGAAACATATGATATTGCTACAGTATCACCAACTCCAAACCTCCACGCAATAGACATAACCAACTTTACTCTTAGTGGATATTCTAACATAACAGGTCTAACCTATAATTATGGCTTAATTTCCCAATATAACCATACTGAAGGATATGTCCCCTATACAGGTGAAAGTTATTTAGCAATCGAATGTACTGGAAAACCATATCAATGGACACAATTAGTTACGGTGATGCAAGGAGTCACAAATTATGAAGTTTATGTTATACAAGATCTTCCTTGGATCCATGCTACTGGACCCAATAGTGAAAACAAACGAATTAGTCCTATAAATGTTAATACTAATAGAACATACGAGTTTGGAACTTTCTCTGAGCATTTTACATTGTTATTTGAAGTTGAAGCATTAGTAGATGCAAACGTCACATTCTATATTTCCCTGAGTCAGTATGATACTATACAACTCACAACAAGTGATCTGAGGGCATCCTATACACCTCCACTGAATACTGCTTTGATTATTACATTAGCTATAGTTATACCATCCGCGGTCGGTGCTGTAGTAGTTGTCTATGTTCTAAAAAAGAAAGGAAGAATTTTGACAAAAACTCCTGGAAAAAAATAATTAATAATCTCTTTTTTTTTTTTTAATTTGTTCCTAAGATTTTATAATAGATAAGGAAGAGAACTATGAGTTAAATGTTGTTGTTTCCTTATCTTCCAAGTATTATCTTAAAAATTAAGAATATAATTTTATTAAAAAATTATTTCTTTACTCAAGAGATCGTTTATATCTGATGATGGACCAACAAATATTTTGTATTTCATGCTTTCTATTTCCCATTTTTTAGTTTCGGGATTAAAATATGCTAAATCATTTTTATGGACTGTAATTTTCACATTTTTTGTTGCTTTTGGTTCTATTTCGACTTTTTTAAATCCTTTTAATAATTTATTTGGCCGATCAATTGTAGAGTTTTCAAATCCAACATATAATTGCACGACTTCTTCTCCTTTCATATCACCTATATTTGTTACATCTACTGTTGCTATTATTGAATCATCTGAAAGAGTTACGCTAAGATTCTCATATTTAAAATCTGTATAACTCAAGCCAAAACCAAAAGGAAACGCGGGTTGAATATTTTTCTTATCGAACAAACTATATCCATGATAATATCCATATTCTATTTCATCAGCATCTTTATCAAAGAAGGGGAGATGGGCTGGATCTTTAGGTATTGAGAACGGTAGTTTTCCACTTGGATTTACTTTGCCAAAGATAATATCTGCTAGCGCGTTTCCTCCTTCCATTCCAGAATACCATGCCATTAAAATTACGGGAACAGAATCTTTCCATTCTTCCATAATAATAGCACTACCACCAATCAATACAACTATACAATTTTGGTTCGCATTTGAAACGGATTTAATTAATTGTATATCTTTACTTTTTAAACTAAGGTTAGTTCTATCTCCCCCACCCCTTAAAAAATTTTCGAAATACTCTCCTTCATCTTTATATGTATATCCTACGATTATTACAACTGCGTCCGCACTCTGGGCAAGATTTTGAGCAATATCCAAATTTTTTCCTTTATTATATAAAATCTTAACATTATCTCCAACTTGATTCTTAAATCCTTGCAAAGGAGTAATAACCTTGGATTGGTTTACATCACTGCTTCCATGATCACCTGTATTCTTTAAGTCGGCTAATGAACCAATAACAGCTAAAGTTTTGATTTCATCTAAATTAAGGGGTAAGAGATTAGGCTCGTTTTTAAGTAAGACCATACTTTTTTCTGCAACAGTTCGTGTTAATTGTACATGTTCCTTACATCCTATTAAATCTGAATCGTATATCTGAGGATCTTCTCTTGTGGTAAATTTCAAAACTGTTCGAATTATTCTTCTTACAGAATCGTCAATTAGGTCCATTGGTATTTGTTTACTCTCAACTTTTCTTATTAATCCTTTGCTATAATATTTTGGACGGGGCATCTCAACGTCTAAACCTCCAAGAATTGCACCTAAAGCTCTATGTAATCCTTGGAACCAATCAGAATGTACGAATCCTTCAAATTTCCATTCATTTTTAAGTATATCTCGTACTAAATATTTGTTATGGCTACAAAAATCTCCCCGAACTTTATTATACGCGGTCATCAAAGTAGCACAACCCTCTTTGATGCAATGCTTAAAGTGAGGAAGGTAGACTTCGCGTAAGGTTCGCTCATTCATCAGAACATTAACCTTAAAACGTGCTTCTTCAATACTATTTGCAGCAAAATGTTTTATGGTCGCCATAACATTATGTTTTTGAACTCCCCTTACTAATGATGAGCCAAATTGTCCAATATGGAAAGGATCTTCTCCATATGTTTCCTGAGCTCTACCCCAGGAGGGATGACGTAATAGGTTAATGCATACACCACCAAAAAGATTTCCTCCATGAGCACGAACTTCTTTACCAATTATGTCTCCCACTTCTTCTTCTAAATTTATATCCCAGCTTGCACCTCTAGCCATAGAAACAGGAAAACAAGTAGATCCCTTCATTTTAACACCCCGAGGACCATCTGTAAATAAAAATGGTGGAATTCCTAATCGTTTTACACCCCCCCCAGGATAAGCTCTCGCACCAAATTTCTTATCCATAGCAACAGACTTAAAAAAGTCATGACCTGTCATAGCATAAGCTTTTTCTTCCAACGTCATTACTTCAAGGGCTTTTTCAACAAATTCATCTATTTCATGAATCGACATCCCTTTTCTAATTTTCATATCATCTACCATCTTAATCAACTCAATACTATGAAAATTAAATAGATAATAACGAATTGATATCTATATAATTCCCAAAAATATTTAAAAAAAATCCGAGATTGTTTTAAAACTTCTTGATTGTAGAAATATCTACTTTTTTCGTAGTTTTAACATGATTTCGTCGTTATTAAGTTCTTAATAAAAATAAATTAAGAATATACTCATAACTTATAGATCAAAAATTTTTTTAAAAATTCGGGTGTTGTAATAGAAAAAAATTGTTTTTCATCCCATATTTTTCAAGTAAAATATTTTCTATTCATTAAAATTATGGCTTTATTTAGCTTTTATTTTTAAAATAAGGATGATGTTAAGAAATGTTAAATTCTATGCTTCAATACCGTATAATACAAATAAAATTTATGGAATAATAGAATAGAGCGTTCATAAAATTGACGATAAATACCAAACATTTATTAGGATAGGTCACTTGATATATTACAGAAAAAAATATTTTTTTTTCTAAGTTGTAGTGGAATGTTTTTTTGCCATAATTTATTCCTCCACAATAATTTGACTGAAAATTCATTCCATTACTTTTTTTTATCTTTTAGCTTCACCAATTCAACTTAAACTAAAATTAGTTTTAGACATAGATATTTTGTATTTATTTCTTATCTTCGAATTTATATTAAACTATAAATTTAATTTCTAATTTTATTAGGCAAATTATTATAAATTGATTTATTAGATTACATAAAATTCTATAACTCGAGGTAAAAGATAATGGGAAGATTTGATAATAAAGTTGCTTTTCTCACTGGTGGGGCATCAGGTTTAGCAAAAACAGCTGCTAAAGATTTTGCTTCTGAAGGTGCTAAAGTTGTACTTTTTGATTTTGACAAAGAGAATGGATTGAGCGTTGAAAAAGATATAAAAGCCGCAGGTGGAGAGGTTTTATTTATCGAAGGAGATGTTAGAAATTCTGAATCCGTTGAAGCTGGAGTGAGTAAAGCATTTGAAAAATTTGGTACAATAGATTTCTTAATTCATTCTGCAGGAATCCTAAAGGATGGAATGATACATAAATTATCTGAGGAAGACTGGGACGATGTCATAAACACTCATCTCAAAGGGTTTTTCTTGAGTTTACAAGCCTGTTCAAAGCGATGGATTGCTAACTGTAAAGATAACCCAAAAGAGGAGATTTCAGAATATCCTGATAAGAGAATAATCACTATTAGTAGTCAAGCGGCTGAAGGAAATATTGGGCAATTGAATTATTCCGCTGCTAAAGCGGGGATGCTCGGAATGGTAAAAACTGCTGGTTTAGAATTAATCCGATACAATATCAGAACCCATGCTGTGATGCCTACTCTAATTGAAACCCCGATCCTAAAGGATTTATTGAGCAAACAGGAAGGAAAATGGCGTAAATATTACTCTGGAAGGATTCCTCTAGGAATTGGTGAATCAAAATACGTATCGCAAGTAATACTATTTCTATGCAGTGAGGCTGCGTGGTTTATGAATGGAGAAATTATTGGCATCAATGGTGGACGTCTGGACAAAGTTTAATGTCAAAAATAAATTATTTCATATTTATTTCATTCTTTTTTATGCTCAAGAGATCTTTAATTAATTTATGGATTTTTGCTTTTTAATCTTGCCCTAATTCCTTTTTCAATGCTTTAATTAATAAAGGTATAATATCGGCAAGATCCCCTACAATTCCATAATGAGCTACATTAAAAATTGGAGCAGTACGATCCTTATTTATAGCTACTATCAGTTCTGAATTTTGCATTCCTACTAAGTGTTGAATAGCCCCTGAAATACCACATGCTATATATAATTTAGGAGAAACTGTTTGACCTGTTTGACCAATTTGTCTATCCTGATCCAACCAGCCCAATTCAACTGTAACACGGGAGCCTCCTAATTCTGCCCCTAGCACTTCAGCTAATTCTTCTATGATCTTGAAATTCTCTTTAGATCTCACTCCTCTACCCCCTGCAACAATGATTTCGGCATCTTTAAGATTTACTGAGTTTTTCTTCCTTTCAATTACTCTGACTATTTTGGTTACTAAATCTTTCTCCTTGAAATCAAAGTCTATTTTTTTGATTTTTGTTTTCCTTTTGCTTCTTTCTGGAGACTTAAAGATATCTGGTCTAACTGTTGCCATTTGTGGTCGACTATTTGGTGTTCTGATTGTTGCCATGAGAGTACCCCCAAAAGTAGGGCGAGTCTGTAGCAGATTTCTTGTAATTTGATCGATTTCTAATCCTGTACAATCTGCTGTTAAACCTGCGTTTAATCTCTTTGCAATTCTCGGAGCAAAATCTCTTCCTGTTGGAGTTGCTCCTATTAGAATAATTTCTGGCTTATTCTCATTGACTAATTCTGTTAAGGCTTGAACATATAGATCCGAATAATAATGTTTCAAAATTGGTGATTTGATATATATTATCTCATCTGGGCCATATAAACTAAATTCTATTAATTGATCGTCCAATTTCGCCCCTAAAATGACAAGGGTTAAACTTACTCCTAATTCTTTTGCTAATTCTCCTCCTTTTCCTAACAATTGAAACGCTACTGGATGAATTACGTTTTTATAGTGTTCAGCAATAACCCATACCCCTCTATATTCTGAAAGATCGATTTTCTCTTTCTCAAATTCCTTTCTTTCAATTAAAATAGCATCAACAGGGCAAACGTCTAGACAAGCACCACAAAAATTGCAATTTTCAGTAATAACTGCTTTATTATCAACTACTTCAATTCCTAGAAAAGGACAATTTTCAGTACAACTCCCGCACCCAGTACAAAGCTCATCATTTATAAATATGCTCATTTAAATTAGTCTCTTAGAGTATTTTATCATTTTTTAAATGTTTACACAACTCCTGAACTATTTCCTCATTTGTTCCTTTGAGAATAATTTGTTCACCCTTTCTTTCTGGAACAAATATTTTCCAGACTTCTGTCATTGAACCATGTCTGCCAATTTTACGTTTATCAGGTTTTAATTCCTCAGCATTTAGAACTTTTATTTCTTTTTTAAACGCATTTACTACTCCAGACATAGTAGGATTTCTAGGATTATTGATTTCTTTTAAAACAGATATTAGAGCAGGTAATCTTGATTCAATAATAACAACCTCTTCTGTTCTAAATATTCGTTCAACTAAAATCGTGCCTTCTTTTAATTCAAACTTCTGAACATATGTAATTTGAGGTATATTTAATTCTTCCGCTAACTCTGGTCCAACTTGACCTGTATCACCATCGATTGCTTGAGCACCAACGATAACAAGATAATTTGCTTTATCTTTTGAACCTTTCAAAAGTCTTTTTATTGCAAGAGCTAAAGTGTAAGAAGTAGCTAATGTATCTGCCCCAGCAAATGCTTTATCACTCAATAATAAAGCATTATCAACACCCATGGCTAAAGCTTCCCTTAATACTTCTTCAGCTTGGGGAGGTCCCATACTTATTGCTATGACTTCAGCACCATGCTTTTCTTTAATTTCTAAAGCCAATTCAATCGCATTCTTGTCAAAAGGATTAGTTACAGACGGAATACCCTCTCTCACTAAAGAATTTGTCTTAGGATCAATTCTTACCTCAGAAACTCCTGGTACTTGTTTAATACAGACGAAAATCTTCAAAATTTTTCACGATTTCAATGGGTGAATTTATAAGATATTAGCTCCCTTTCTTAATAATTGATTTGCTATAACCAGCCTTTGAATTTCACTAGTTCCCTCATATATTTCTCCCATTTTGGCATCTCTAAAGTATCTTTCTACTGCATATGCTTTCATTAAACCGTAACCTCCGTGAATTTGAACTGCACTATGAGCGGCTTGCATTGCGGCTTCTGATGCAACTAATTTTGCCATAGCACTAGCTAATCCATATTCCATTCCTTTATCACACAGATGTGCTGCTTTATATGTTAAGAGTCTTCCAGATTCAATTGCGCAAGCCATATCTGAAATTTTCCATTGAATACCTTGAAAACGTCCAATTGGCTGTCCAAATTGTGTTCTTTCATTTGCATATTTAATGGAAGCTTCTAAACAAGCTTGGCCTAAACCTACACATTGAGAAGCGATAGAAATTCTCCCGTAATCTAAGGTTTTCATAGCTAACATAAAACCCTCCCCGACATTACCTAAAATGTTGTCGTGAGGAACCCGAACATCTTGAAAAACGAGTTCAGACGTATCTGAAGCACGAACTCCAAGCTTATCTTCTTTTACACCCACCGAATAACCAGGAGTATTTGTATCAACGATAAATAGTGTTAACTCTTTTCTTGATCCTTTTTCCCCAGATTTTGCTACTACAAGTAATGTTTGAGCAATACCCCCGTTCGTTGCGAAAATCTTACTCCCATTTAAGATCCATTCATCACCATCTTTCTCAGCACTCAGTTGAACTCCTCCCGCATCTGAACCAGCATTTGCTTCAGTTAAACAGAATGCTCCTACCTTATCCCCTTTGGCAAGGTCTATAAGAAATCTTTGTTTTTGATCTTCGGTTCCGAATTTATAAATAGGATATGCACATACACTACAATGCACTCCTGTAGTAATCCCCCAAGATGCATCAGCTCTTCCTATCTCTTCAGTTACAATGCAAAAACTAATTGTATCATCATGTAAACCCGCTCCACCATATTCTTCTGGAATACATGTGCCAAAATAATTCATTTCTTTCATTTTTTGAAAAACTTTGTCATCTAGCTTTGAATTTTGATCGCTCTGCTCTGCTACGGGAGCAATGTATTCTTCAGCAAACTCTCTGGTAATTTTTTTCAGCATTTTCTGTTGTTCATTTAACGTGAAATCCATTTTGTAACAACTATTTGTTTGTTAATTCATAATCTAACTAATGAAAAAATTAGTTAATGATGATAATTATATTTTATCAACTCTTGAAAGATTTATATTGAGATAATTATGAACGATTGATGGTTATCAAGCAAAAATATGATAAATAAGAGTAGTAAAAATCACTATTTTGAAATTTCAAAACAAAAAGATTATTTATATGTTATAAAAGAGAATATCTCTATTGTTCATCCTGTCTATAGAAATGATCCTTTAAATTTGTACTTACTTTTAGGTTCCCATACTGCCCTATTAATAGATACAGGGTGTGGTCTTTACCCGCTAAAACCTATTGTTGATGAATTAATAAGTAAACGTAAACTATTAGTTCTCAATACTCACTATCATTGGGATCATCCTTTGGGTAATGTAGAATTTGGTGAGGTTTATATTCATGAACTTGAAGTTGAATACGTATCAAACCCTTATGATGTTTCATACTTCAAAGATTCTCCTAATGAGATTGTAAAGATTTATGCCAAACAAAACTTCTTAATACCTCCAGCAAAAATAATTAAGCCACTTAAAGACGGGGATAATTTTGATTTAGGAGGGATTGATGTAAAAGTAATTCATTCTCCCGGACATTCTCCTGGTTCAATCTGCCTGCATACAAGTAGGGGTGAACTTTTTACGAGTGATGTAGCTTATTATGGAGATATATTTCTACCTAATAGAGATTTGTTTCCAATAGTTTTTAAATCTCTTTCTAAATTAATTAAAATTTGTGAAGAACAACCAGATCTTGAGCTTTATCCTTCACATCAGAAATATCCATGTGATAAAAACCTTTTAATAGATCTTTATAATGGCATTAACAATATCAAAAACCTTTGGAACACCAAGAAAGCATTCGATTTTTTTGAAGCATGGCAGATTGATGATGAGAAATTTAGATATTATATATCTCGATCCTAAGAGACTTTCGAGTGGTGAAACAATAGTAATAACCTTAGAAAGATCTCAATTAACAAAAGTTTTAATACAATTGTGATAATTTAAGAAATGTTCCAATTTAGAATGATCAAACTGAGAGGTGTGAAGAATGTCGATATCAGATAGATCCAAACTTAGTAAACAAGTAAATGAGCTTATGGATGAGTTTCAAAAGCTTCAGATGAAAGCTATTTCTGAATTCCTCAAAATTGAAGAAAATCAAAAAATCAATTTCCTTGAACTTAATGGTAAAATTGCGAAAGCAAATAAACGGTGGATTGAAACTAAAGGAAAAGATTTAACAATTCAAGATTTATATGATCTAACTACACCTGAAGAACGGCTTTATCTTAAAAGATTATTCCAATTCATTTTCGATGAGATGTCAGATCAACAGGAAAGTGAGAATCCCTTACCAGATAACGTTAAAATCGAACAGATAATGGCGTATGATGTCCCTGCGGAATGGCAGATTGTACCGGGAGCAAATGAAGATAGGGTTTTATTATACTTCCATGGAGGTGGTATGGTTATAGGATCCCCACGAGATTCTCGATATTTTACCGTGGCTTTAGGACAAGCAACAAAGATGCGAGTATTGAGTGTAGATTATCGTCTTGCCCCAGAACATCCTCATCCTGCAGGTCAAGAAGATTGTGTCGCAGCATATAAATGGCTCCTATCAACAGGAATTAAACCAAAAAATATTATAATCGGTGGTCTTTCTGCTGGTGGTTATTTTACTCTTACTACAATTCTTCGGTTACGAGAGGAAGGAATTCCTTTACCCTTGGGAGCAATCTGTCTTTCACCAGGAACAGATTTCAGACAAGAGGGTATAGATGATTTATTCTTTGAAAATGCTAAGACAGATCCAATATTAGCAGATGGAGGATTATTACTATTTTGCATCCCTGCTTATGCAGCAGGTGCAGATCTCAATGATCCGCTGCTTTCCCCAGTGATAGCAGATTTCAAGGGATTTCCTCCATTGCTCGTACAAGCAAGTAGCAGTGAAATGCTCTATAGTGGATCCAAACGTCTTGCTGAAAATGCTAAGAAAGCAGGAGTTGATGTTACTCTTGAAATATGGGATAATGTGCCACATGGATTTCATGTATTCGGATTAAATGTATTACCTGAAGCGGAGGATGCTATTAATCACATTAAAACCTTTATTCAGAAATTATTTAAAGAAGAAGAGCTTGAAATCCAAGTCTGATTTTTAATAAAATTTTTTTTTCTTAATATTTTTTTACTCTACTGATTCAATGATACCCTATAATAAAAAAAGAGAATTTTAAAACGTAAAAACGAAGTTAACTTCTTAAAACTTCATTGTAAAGATTTTGGATAAACCCCTCAAAATATTAATCTCTCTTCGATCAATCATTATATCAACTGGACTCCTTCTGAAACCGCTGTCATAATGAAAGGATTTCCATTCTCCCTCATTTTTTCAAATTCTTCTTTGGTATATACAAATGGTTCAATATTAAGATCGTTCGGGACTAAATCTAGAATTTTACCGATCCTATCAAAAAATCTCTCTGTAAAAATTCCTATAATAATTAAATCGATATCACTATTTTCATGAAAGTCCCCTCTCGCATAACTTCCAAATAATATGACTTTATCAATACTAAATTGGTTTACTACTGCGTGAAGAAAACCTTTCAAACTTTCTGTAATATCTTTCCTACTAATTGGATAATCTTTTGAGCATAAGTTACACATAAATCTCCATCCTCCAACGAGTAATATTCATGAGGGATTTCATCAGGAAGTCCATTTGGGTATCTCGTAGGTATATAATATTGATCTAATACCTTAGCCTTTTTTAATTCTAAAAATTCTTCATTTAACTTTCCACATTCTTCAATAAGTTTTCTTATTGAATGTGTTATTACATTTCTTCTTCGATTTAAAAAAAGAAATGCCTTCAAAGCCTTTTCACCTGATTGTTGAGCTTGAAAACATGCCCACTCATAACTTCCATTCTCTTTACTAAACTGAGCCGCTTCTAAATCATATTTAGCCTGCATGAACCAAATATTTGAATATCTTTCGTTATTTGACATTTCTTACAATAAAATTATAGTAATTCTTTCTAATATTCTTTTAGTTCTTAAATGGATTTTTTAATCAAAATATCTATTAAATTTCTCTACACTTAAGACATCAATTAAAAAATAAAAAAAAATGAATCTCTTATAATGTGAAAATACCTCAAAGATAAATTTTTATTAATTTGCATCCTTAATCACTACATATCCAAAAAAGTCTAATTATTAAATAAATTGGTGTTAAACGTTGGAAAATATTGAAAACTTGGAAATAGCAGCAAATAAAAATTTAGATATCGCAGAAAGTGAAAAAATTTTAGCTAAAGAATTCAAATTGGCTATTAAACTAGAACAAAAACGAGCTAAAGCACGAGAAACCCTTGTAAAGAATGAAATTGAATTAGCACAAATACGAGAGCGGTTAGCTGAAAAAAGTAATCACCTAGTTAAAAATAAAGAAACTGTTAAAGATATTCTAAAATTCTCTGAGAATAATCTAAAGATTGAAAAAGATTACGCTATTTATAACGAAAAGGTTGCTGAAACCCAAAGAAACATTGCTGAAGTCCAAAGAAAAATAGCGCACTTAGAAAGAGATATTGCTGGAGATGAATTCAAAATTACAAATGAAAAATTAAATGTTGCTAAAGAACGGGAAACCTTAGGAAAAAAACAAATTGCGTATATAAAATTAGTCAAGAACAACGCACCTGAAGAGAAAATAACGAAAGCAGAAAAAACTTATATAGAACAACAAGAAAAACTGTATGAAACTATGAAAAGCGTTGTTAAAAAAAGTACAAGTATTAGAAGGAAAGAAGATGGCTTAGCTGATCTTAAGAAAGCGCTTTCAGAAAAATTAGCTGAACGTGAAAAAGTTAGACCTCCAGCAGTCTAATATCTCATAAATATATAATTAAATTAATGCTATAGTTTTTTTCTATTTATTAATTTCCAAGCAAAGAGAAGAATTAGTAAAGAGCAAGTTATCAGTAAGTTTTTTTATTACAATATATTTAATTTCAAATACAATTCTTAAATAACAAAAATTTGGAGTAAAATCCTGAAATCATGTTAGTAAGTGTAATTATCATATTGTCATGCTTTATCGGAGTAATTTTTTTTATAATAACAGAAAAGATGAATAGAGCGATTGCTTCTCTATTAGGAGCATTAATTACATATTTTGTTCTTATATTTATTGAAGGTTTACAATTTCCTATAATTGTTGATCTATTATTTGGGTCTCCTTCTCCACCGGGCGATGGATTTGTTAACCTCCATTCTTTAATTATGATAATTGGGACAATGATAATTGTACAAATTGCACATGAAGCGGGGTCATTTCAATTCATAGCAGGTAAATTAATCAAATTATCAAAAGGGAAGCCTGTTAATTTAATGATTATTTTCTGTATCGTAACTGTTTTTATATCAGCAATTTTGAATAATATTTTGACAGTTATCATAATTATTCCTCTCACTATTACAGTTTCAAGG